>NZ_JBHXTO010000126.1:0-27136 GCF_042677425.1 Streptomyces sp. NPDC127119
GTGTTATTTTTTTTTTTACCTTGAATCTATTTGTAACAGCAAACACCCTTTCTGTGCCCGCGGCCTCGCCCCGGCTGGGCTCGCCCCACCCTCGTTGCCCCCCCCCCCCCCTCGAGGCATATACACGACGGATGCGGCAATGTTTACGGGGATGTGACGGCCGCATGAAACGGTTTGGCGAACACCCGTAGGGTGCAGACAACACATCAGGAACCCGCGCACCGACGACGCACAGGGGGGAGCCGAGGCGATGGACGAGAACAAGGAATCCCTTCGAGTGGGCGCGGCCGTCAGGCGGCGGCGCCGGGCGCTGGAGCTGACCCTCGCCGTCGTCGCCGAGCGCAGCGGCCTGTCGGTGCCGTTCCTCAGCCAGGTCGAGAACGAACGGGCCCGGCCCAGTACGCGCTCCCTGGAACGGGTGGCCGACGCCCTCGGCACGACCCGCGTGGAACTGCTGGCGGCAGCCGACCCGGCGCGCAGTGTCGACGTGGTGCGCGCCGACGACTCCGAGTTCACCCATGAGCCCCGTGTGCGCCCCCTGGTGCGCGGTCACCACCAGTTGCACGCCATGGAGTTCTCCGGCGACCAGGACGCCGGCCGGGAGTTCCAGCACCGCAACGACGAGCTGATGTACGTGGCCGAAGGCGTCGTCGAGGTCGAGGCGGAGGGCCGCGCGTACCGCCTGGGCAAGGGCGACACCCTGTATCTGACCGGCGGGGTGCGCCATCGCTGGCGGGCCACCGAGGAGGACACCCGCGTCCTGCTCGTCGCGGTCGCGGACCACATCGAGGCGGTCGACGATCTCAGCCGTTGAGCAGCACGTCGGCCAGGCCGCGAGAGCGCGGCCGAGGGTGGTGTCACTGGTGCCCTCCCTCACCGAGGCCGTCGCCGTGTCCGCCCCGGGAACCCTCGTCGGGGCGACCGACTGGTGCAGTCACCCCGCCGGGCTCGACGTCGTACGCGTCGGCGGCACCAAGAACCCGGCCGTCGAGCGGATCATCGCGCTCGCCCCGGACCTGGTCATCGCCAACGAGGAGGAGAACCGCGAGCCCGACCTGACAGCGCTGCGGCAGGCGGGCATCGAGGTCCTGGTCACCGAGGTACGGGATCTGCCGGGGGCCTTCCGCGAACTGGAGCGCGTGACCGCGGCGTGCGGCGTACGCGGGCGGCCCCGCTGGCTGGACGAGGCCGAGGCGGCGTGGCTCGACCCGCCCCGCCCGCCGGTCCGGCTGCGCGCGGCCGTGCCGATCTGGCGGCGCCCCTGGATGGTCGTCGGCCGGGACACCTTCGCGGGGGACCTGCTGGCGCGCCTCGGCGTCGACAACGCGTACGCGGACCACACCGAGCGCTATCCGCGGGTCCCCGCCGACGCACTGCGGGCCTCCCGCCTCGACCTGGTCGTCCTGCCCGACGAGCCGTACCGCTTCACCCGGGACGACGGCCCCGAGGAGTTCCCCGGGGTACCCTGCGCGCTCGTCGACGGACGCCATCTCACGTGGTACGGGCCGTCGTTGGCGCAGGCCCCGCGGGTACTGGCCGAGGCGCTGCGAGCAGCCGTCCGCTGAGCAGGCCCCGGGCGGTGTGCGCGGCGGCCACGGCCCAGGCGGCGAGCAGCAGGGCGTACAGGGCGATCGTGAGGCCGTCGTAGACCACGAGCCCCGTATGCCGTCCGAGCCCTTCGGCGCCCGTGACACACGTGCCCACCGGGAAGGTGAACGCCCACCAGGTCATCGTGAAACGCATGCCCCGGCGGTGGGCCCGCACCACCATCGCGCCGGCCAGCGCGAGCCAGAACAGCGCGAAACCCATCACCGGCACGCCGTAGAGCACCGCGAGGACGGCCAGACCCTGGTCGTACGGGGCCGGTACGACCCCCGGCGCTGCGACGGCGAACTTGTCCACGGCCGTCGTCGACTGTCCCAGCGGGCCCAGGACCAGGAACAGGGCCGGGGTGAGGGCGAGCGGCAGCGGGCCGCCCGTGAGGAGGCGGGCGAAGATCATCGGCAGCGTCACCAGCGTGGCCAGCAGACTGAGGCCGAACAGCGCGAAGCAGACGAGCAGCAGGGTCGCGCGGGGCGCGCCCGGCGGCAGATGCGGCACGAGCAGCGGGCCGAGGGCCGCGGACACCATCGGGGCGACGAGCGGCAGCAGCCACACGGGGGTGATCTGCGAGGCGTCCGGCCGGTGACGCGTGATCATCAGGTACGGGACGGCCACGGCGGCCGTCAGACCGGTCAGGGTGCCGGCGGTGAACAGGACCGCGTCCAGGGCCACCGCCGCCGGGGTGCCGATCCAGTCCCGGCCGACGACGAGGGAGCCGCCGCCGACGGCGAGCAGGGCCATCGAGAGGCACCCGTAGAACGGTGCCACCGCCGGGTCCATGAGGTGGGCCCTCGCCCGGTCCCCGTGCCGGATCCAGTGCACGGCCCGCGCGACGAGCAGGCCGGCGAGCAGGACCAGGGAGAGCGCCCAGAACGCCGCGCAGACGGTACGCAGGCCGGGGGCGCCGAACGGGAGTCCGGCTCCCGCCGTGGCCACGATCGCGGTGCCCATGACGGGCGCGTACCAGTTGGGTCCGAGGTGACGGACGGCGCCGGCGGCGCTGCGGGGCCGGGTGGGGCCGAGGCGTTCGGTGTGCCCTCTGTGGGTGGGAAGGCGGAAAACGGCGGTGACCATGACTCCACGGTGCCGTCCGGGCGGGGCGGTCACCAGGGAGTACCGGCCTATGGGGGCATAAGGTGGGTTTATGAGTCGGAGTGACGGGACGGGTGACCAGCCAGTTCGTGCGGCGGGGACAGGGGGCGGGCTGTCGCACCGGGTGCCCGAACTGGGCGCGCTGGAACTGCTGCTCGCCGTGGCGCGGCTCGGGAGCCTCGGCCGGGCGGCACGGGAACTCGGGATCACCCAGCCCGCCGCCAGCAGCCGCATCCGTTCCATGGAACGGCAGTTGGGGGTCGCGCTGGTGGAACGGTCACCCAGGGGGTCACGGCTCACCGACGCGGGGGCGCTCGTCACGGACTGGGCCCGGCGGGTGGTGGAGGCGGCGGAGGTCTTCGACGCGGGGGCGCAGGCGCTGCGGGACCGGCGGGACTCGCGGCTACGGGTTGCCGCGAGCATGACGATCGCGGAGTACCTGTTGCCGGGGTGGCTGATCGCGTTGCGCGGGCAGCGGCCGGACACGGCGGTGTCGCTGCTCGCCGGCAACTCGACGGTGGTGGCCGAGCGGGTGCTTTCGGGGGAGGCGGACCTCGGGTTCGTGGAGGGGGTGTCCGTGGCGGCGGGCCTCGACTCGGTGGTGATCGCACACGACCGGCTGATCGTGGTCACCGCGCCGGGGCACGCGTGGGCGCGACGCCGGCGGGCCCTCGACGCGGGGGAGTTGGCGGCGACGCCGCTGATCCTGCGGGAGGAGGGGTCGGGGACGCGGCAGGTGCTGGACGCGGCGCTCGGCGGGCTGGCCCGCCCGCTGATCGAGCTGTCGTCGACGACGGCGGTGAAGGCGTCCGCGGCGTCCGGGGCGGGGCCGGCGGTCCTGAGCGAACTCGCTCTCGGCGAGGAGCTGTCCGCTCGGCGGTTGGTGGAGATTCCGGTGGAGGGGGTTCGCCTGAGCCGGGCCCTGCGGGCGGTGTGGCCGACGGGGTATCGGCCCGCGGGGCCTGCGCGGGATCTTTTGGCGTTGACGCGGTCGTAGGGGGCGGGGGGGCCTCCGGCCGGGTTGTCGACTGCGGGCCCGCTGTGGCTGGTCGCGCAGTTCCCCGCGCCCTTGGCTGGGCGGGGCTCCGGCGGGATGGTCGGCCGCGGGCCGGTGGGGGTTGCTCGCGCAGTTCCCCGCGCCCCTGGGTGGGTGGGGCTGCGGCCGGGGTGTCGGCTGCGGGTCCGGTGTGGCCGGTCGCGCCGTTCCTCGCGCCCCTGGGTGGGTGGGTGGGGGTGGAGGGTGGTTCGTAGGTGTGTCCCGTGGCATGACGCGACCCACTCGCCTCCGCCTCGTCAGGGGCGCGAGGAACTGCGCGAGCAACGGTCGACGGCCCGCAGTCGACAACCGACCTGAGGGCCTTTAGGGGCGCGGGGAACGGCGCGCCCAACCCCCACCGGCCCGCAGTCGACACCCTGCCGGAGGCCCCACCCCCTTAGGGGCGCGGGGAACTGCGCGAGCACCCCCCACCGGCCCGCAGCCGCCCCCCCGGCCCCCGCCGAAACCCGGCTTCGTGGGGCAGGGGTGGTGCCCCGGGTCAGGGGAGCGTGGGGGTGGACCTGTGGACCAAGCCCTTCATCAGGCGGGTGTCCGTGGCCATTTCCGGGTGCCATTGGACTCCCAGGGTCCAGCCGGGCCCGGGCAGTTCCACCGCCTCCACCGTGGCGTCCTCCGCGAACGCGCTCGCCACGAGGCCGGTTCCCAGGCGACCCACCGCCTGGTGGTGATACGTCGGTACGGACGACGCCTCCGTGCCGAGCAGGTCCGCGCAGAGTGACCCCGGCACCGGCTTCACCACGTGCCGTCCGAACACCCCCACCGCCTCGACATGCCCGTCGATGTGCTGCACGAGCGTCCCGCCGAGCGCGACGTTCAGCAGCTGCATCCCCCGGCAGATGCCGAGCAGCGGCGTCCCGGACGCCAGCGCCGCCTCGATCAGCGCGAGTTCCCAGCTGTCACGCGCCCGCGCCTCCGGCCCGCAGCGCGGATCGCGCCCGGCCCCGTACCGGGACGGGTCCACGTCGGGGCCGCCCGCGATCACCAGCCCGTCGAGCCGGGCCACGGCCCCCGCGGCGTACGCCGGATCGTCCGGCGGCAGCATCGCGGCCACCCCGCCCGCCGCCTGGACGAGCCGCGGATAGCCGGCCGGCAACAGTGCCGCCTCCAGCTCCCACACCCCCCACCGCGCCGTCTCCAGATACGTACTGACCCCGATCAGCGGCCGGTAGGCCGTCCCCGTGCTCCCCACATCCACCACTCCCGCCGAGAGTTGTCCAAAGTGTGCGAACTCATACCTTTGCCGTTGACGCGGCTGTGCGTCCGGCTACGTCAGGAAGCCGCGCAGCAGCGCCGCCGTACCCGCGCAGTGCTCACGCATCGCCCCGCGCGCCCCGTCCGCGTCCCCGGCCAGCACCGCCTCGACGAGCGCCGCGTGCTGACGCTGGGAATGCTCCAGGTTGCGTACCAGCAGGGGGATGCAGTCCAGGAGGTCGTTCACGGTCGACCGGACGGCCGCGTACTGGGCGGTGAGGGTCGGCGAACCGGACAGTTCCGCGAGGGTCAGGTGGAGGAGGGTGTCCAGGCGCCGGTACTCGGCCAGCGGAGCGTCCTGCGTGCGGGCCAGCGCCTCGCGCAGGAGCCGGGCCCGCGGCCCGGAGAGCCCGTGGGCCGCGCAGAGTTCCGCGGCGCCGACCTCCAGCACCTCACGGAAGCGCAGTACGTCCTCGATGTCGACGCCCTCGACGCGCCGGCGCAGCGCGGCCCCGCCCGTCGCCCCGGCGGCCCCGGAACGGGCCCGCACGAACGTGCCCCCGTACCGGCCGCGCCGGGACTCGACCAGCCCCTGGTCCTGCAGCACCTTCAGGACCTCGCGGAGCGTCACCCGGCTGATCCCGAGCCGCTGCGCCAACTCCCGCTCGGCGGGCAGCCGTTCACCGCCGGGGACCAGACCCAGCCGGACGACCTGGAGGATCTGCTCCAGCGCCTCCTCGAAGCCGTTGCCCGCGCGCACCGGCCGCAGCACCGGTGCCAGCCGGTCACCGTGGCCGTGTGGATCAGAGTCCGGCATCCGGCCGCGCCCCCTTCCCAAGCAATGGTTCCCCGCAATACCTTAGGGCCATTGCCGATCATTGACGGCCAGAGATGGCAGGGGATGGCCGGGGACGGTTCCTGGCCGAACCGAAGGAGGCCTTTTCCGTGGCAGACCGCACACCCCCGCTCACCGTTGAGGAGCTGCACGCCCTCGTCGCGAGCGGCGAGATCGACACGGTCGTCCTGGCCTTCCCGGACATGCAGGGCCGGCTCCAGGGCAAGCGGTTCGCCGCGCGCTTCTTCCTCGACGACGTCCTGCGGCACGGCACGGAGGGCTGCAACTACCTCCTCGCGGTCGACGCCGACATGAACACGGTCGACGGCTACGAGATGTCGTCCTGGGAGCGTGGTTACGGGGACTTCGCCATGCATCCGGATCTGAGCACGCTGCGCCGCGTTCCCTGGAACGAGGGCACGGCCCTGCTCGTCGCCGACCTCGCCTGGAACGACGGCTCGCCCGTGGTGGCCGCGCCCCGGCAGATCCTGCGCCGCCAGCTGGAGCGGCTCGCCGAGCACGGCTTCACCGCCCAGGTGGGCACCGAGCTGGAGTTCATCGTCTTCAAGGACACCTACGAGCACGCCTGGGACGCCAACTACCGGGGACTGACGCCGGCCAACCAGTACAACATCGACTATTCGGTGCTCGGCACCGGGCGCATCGAGCCTCTGCTGCGGCGTATCCGCAACGAGATGGCGGCGGCCGGGCTGACCGTCGAGTCCGCCAAGGGCGAGTGCAACCCCGGGCAGCACGAGATCGCGTTCAAGTACGACGAGGCCCTGGTCACCTGCGACCAGCACGCCGTCTACAAGACCGGGGCCAAGGAGATCGCCTCCCAGGAGGGCGTCTCGCTCACCTTCATGGCCAAGTACAACGAGCGCGAGGGCAACTCCTGCCACATCCACCTCTCGCTCGCCGACGCCGACGGCACGAACGTCATGGCCGGTGACGGCGAGGGCGGCATGTCGCAGGTCATGCGGTACTTCCTCGCCGGGCAGCTCGCCGCGCTCCGCGACTTCTCCCTCCTGTACGCGCCCAACATCAACTCGTACAAGCGCTTCCAGCCCGGCTCGTTCGCGCCGACCGCCGTCGCCTGGGGGTACGACAACCGCACCTGCGCGCTGCGCGTCGTCGGGCACGGCCGTTCGATGCGCTTCGAGAACCGGCTCCCCGGCGGCGACGTCAATCCGCATCTCGCCGTCGCGGGACTCGTCGCGGCCGGGCTGTACGGCATCGAGCACAAGCTGGAACTCCCCGAGGCGTGCACGGGGAACGCGTACACCGCGGACTACGCGCACGTGCCCACCACCCTGCGCGAGGCCGCCGAGGTCTGGGAGAACAGCCCGATCGCCCGAGCCGCCTTCGGCGACGAGGTGGTCGACCACTACCGCAACATGGCGCGCGTCGAACTGGACGCCTTCGACGCCGTGGTGACCGACTGGGAGCTGCGCCGCTCCTTCGAACGCATGTGAGAGGTCCTTCGTTGTCGCACACCCCCACCCGGTCCGCGCAGCACGACGGGCACGAGCTCGTCGTGCTCGACCCGGCCACCGAAGAAGTCGTCGCCACCGTCCCGGGTGCCGGCCCGGCGGACGTCGACGCGGCCGTCGTACGGGCCGGTGCGGCGCAGGTCCGCTGGGCCGCCCTCGCGCCGGGCGAGCGGGCCCGGCTGCTGCGCCGCTTCGCCGTCGCCGTCGACGGACACCTCGAAGAACTCGCCCGGCTGGAGGTCCGGGAAGCCGGGCACACCCTCGGCAACGCCCGCTGGGAGGCCGGCAACGTCCGTGATCTGCTCGACTACGCGGCCGGGGGAGTGGAACGGCTGACCGGGCGCCAGATCCCCGTGGCGGGCGGGCTCGACGTCACGATCCTCGAACCGCTGGGCGTGGTCGCCGTCATCGCGCCCTGGAACTTCCCCATGCCGATCGCCGCCTGGGGCACGGCCCCCGCGCTCGCCGCCGGGAACGCCGTCATCCTCAAGCCGGCCGAGACGACCCCGCTGACGGCCCTGCGACTGGCCGAACTCGCCCTGGAAGCAGGCCTTCCCGAGCATCTGTTCCAGGTCCTGCCGGGCGCGGGCCCCGTCACGGGCGACGCACTGGTCGAGCACCCCGGGGTCGCCAAGATCGTCTTCACGGGATCGACGACCGTGGGTAAACAGGTGCTGGCCAAGGGGGCGGCCCAGCTCAAGCGCGTCACCCTCGAACTCGGCGGCAAGAGCCCCAACATCGTCTTCGCCGACGCCGACATCGAGGCCGCCGCGGCAGCCACCCCGATGTCCTTCCTCGACAACTCCGGCCAGGACTGCTGCGCCCGCACCCGCATTCTCGTCCAGCGTTCGGCGTACGACCGCTTCCTCGAACTCCTCGCCCCCGCGATCGAGTCCGTCGTCGTCGGCGACCCGTCCGACGAGAAGACCGCCATGGGCCCGCTGATCTCCCGGGCCCAGCTGGAACGCGTACGGTCGTACGTCACCGACGACCTGCCGGGTATCCGGGGCACCGCTCCCGACGGGCCCGGCTTCTGGTTCCCGCCCACCGTCCTGACCGGGGTCGAGCCCCACGCGCGTGTGGCCGTCGAAGAGGTCTTCGGGCCGGTCGCCGTGGTCCTCCCCTTCGAGGACGAGGCCGACGCGATCCGGCTCGCCAACGCCACCGACTACGGCCTCGCGGGCTCCATCTGGACCCGGGACGTGGGCCGCGCCCTGCGCGTGTCGAGCGCCGTCCGCGCCGGGAACCTGTCCGTCAACTCCCACTCCAGCGTCCGTTACTGGACCCCCTTCGGCGGCTTCGAACAGTCCGGTATCGGCCGCGAACTCGGCCCGGACGCCCTGACCGCCTTCACCGAGACCAAGAACGTCTTCATCAGCACGGAGGGCCCCGCACAGTGACCGCATCGACCTCACCGACCGACGCCGTCGTCTGCCGCCGTCTCGTCGGCCGCACCGCCGTCATCACCGGCGCCGGCAGCGGCATCGGCCTCGCCACCGCACGCCGGCTCGCCTCCGAGGGCGCCCACGTCGTCTGCGGCGATGTCGACGAGACCCGGGGCAGGGCCGCCGCCGAAGAGATCGGCGGGATCTTCGTCAAGGTCGACGTCACCGACCCCGACCAGGTCGAAGCGCTCTTCGAGACCGCGCACAGCACGTACGGGTCCGTCGACATCGCCTTCAACAACGCGGGCATCTCACCGCCCGACGACGACTCGATCCTGGAGACAGGACTGGAGGCCTGGAAGCGCGTCCAGGAGGTCAACCTCACCTCCGTGTACCTGTGCTGCAAGGCCGCGATCCCCTACATGCGGCGCCAGGGCAAGGGATCGATCATCAACACCGCGTCCTTCGTGGCCAGGATGGGTGCCGCGACCTCGCAGATCTCGTACACCGCCTCCAAGGGCGGGGTACTGGCGATGACCCGTGAGCTGGGCGTGCAGTTCGCCCGCGAGGGCATCCGCGTCAACGCCCTGTGCCCCGGTCCGGTCAACACCCCCCTGCTCCAGGAGCTGTTCGCCAAGGACCCGGAGCGGGCCGCGCGGCGGCTCGTGCACATCCCGCTCGGGCGGTTCGCGGAGGCGGACGAGATCGCCGCCGCGGTCGCCTTCCTCGCCAGCGACGACTCCTCGTTCGTGAACGCCACGGACTTCCTGGTGGACGGCGGCATCTCGGGCGCGTACGTCACACCGCTGTAGGGCCTGTCGGGACACTGCTGCGGTGCCCGTCGGGCGGACGGCCCTGTGCCCGTGCCGGGCGGCGCCTAGAGTGCCGGGATGAGCATGACGACCCCGCCCGGCTGGTACCGGGACCCCTCCGCCCCGCACGCGGAGCGCTGGTGGGACGGGACCGCCTGGACCGAGCACCGCCGCACCCCCGGGACGCAGCAGCAGGAACTGCACCAGCAGCAGTATCGACAGCAGCAGCCGTACGCGCAGTCGTACCCGCAGTCGTACGGGCCGGCCCCGACGGTGCCGATGCCGGCGGCCGGCGGCTCCGGACGCGCGAAGGCGGTCGCCCTCACCACCGCGGCGGCCGTCCTCGTCGCGGCCATCGTCACGGGCGCCGTCGTCCTGAGCAAGGGCGACGGCGACCCCGGGGCGGCGACCGCGCCCACGGACTCCGTCCCGGCCGCCCCGCCGTCCTCGTCCTCGGAGTCCGCCCCGGAGCCGTCCGCCGATCCCGGCCTCGTCGTGGACGAACTGAACGGCATCACCCTTCCCCTGCTCGACGGCTGGGTGAGACCCGAGAACGTGTCCGACACCGATGTGGTGATGACCACACCCGGGACGTACGACTGCCCGGGCGACGACGGCCTCTGCCGCCACGGCACGGTCCTCTCGCGCACGGTGACCGCGAACGACGAGAAGTCCACCGCGGCGCTCGCCCGGGACGACATCTCCGACGCGGCCGATCTGGCGTACGACCGCAACAGGGTCGACGAGCGGCCCTTCAACGGCATCACGTCCCACCGGCTGGTCGAGCAGGGCCCGGTCGCGGTCGCGGGGCGCACCGGATACTTCGTGCGCTGGCGCGTCAGGACCGAGGCGGGACCCGGCGGTTACGTCCAGTCGATGGCGTTCCCGTCCAGCGTCGGCTCGGAGTCGCTGGTCATGGTGCGGTTCGTCTTCGACGCGGGCGCGGAGGGGCCGCCGCTCGCCGACATGGACCGGATCACCAAGGGGATCCGGCCCGTCGGCGACGAGGACACGGGCGGGGGCGTGGGCAGCAGCATCGGACCCACGCAGTAGCGCCCGCCGCCCGCCGGGTGGCGCCCTCCCGGGCCGGGGCCTACAGGAACGTGTGGCCCTCGCCGCGGTACGTCGGCACCGACGCCGTCACCGTGTCGCCCTCCACGAGGTGCAGCACGTCGAACCGCTCGCACAGCTCCCCGGCCTTCGCGTGCCGGAACCACACCTTGTCGCCGATCAGCAGATCGTCGGCGGGCGAGCCGAGCAGTGGCGTCTGCACCTCGCCCGCGCCCTCCTGGGAGTCGTACTTCAGCCCCTCGGGGAGGTACGGCACGGGCAGCCGGTCGGGGCCGGGGGCGCCCGACGCCGGGTAGCCGCCGCCGAGGACCGTCACCACGCCGACGCCCGGCCGGCGGACGACGGGCTGCGCGAAGAGCGCGGCCGGACGCCCGCTGAACGACGTGTAGTTGTCGAAGAGACGCGGGACGTACAGGCCCGACCCGGCCGCGATCTCGGTCACCGAGTCCTCGGCCGCGGTGTGCTGGACACTGCCCGTGCCGCCGCCGTTGACGAACTCCAGGTCCGGCGCGACCGCCCGGACCGCCCGCACGACGTCCGCGCGGCGCTGCGTCAGCTCCTTGCGGGCCGTCGCCTGCATCAACCGGATCGCACGCGACCGCAAAGGGCGCCCCCGCAGGTCGTCGCCCACTCCGGCGATGTGCCCCTCGTACGCCATGATCCCGACGAGCCGGAAACCGGGCCGGCGGGCGACCGTACGCGCCATGTCGGCGACCTGGGCGGCGGAGTACAGGGGCGAGCGGCGGGCGCCGACGCGGACCCGGCCGCCGAACATCTTCAGTGCGGTGTCCAGCTCCAGGCAGACGCGCACCTCTTCGCGTCCGCCGTCCCGGGCGTCGTCGATCAGTTGCAACTGCGCAGGGTCGTCGATCATGACGGTCACGGCGGCGGCGAGTTTGGGATCACCGGTGAGCGTCGCGTACGCGGTCCGGTCGGCGGACGGGTAGGCGAGCAGTACGTCGTCGAAACCGGAGCGGGCCAGCCACAGGGACTCGTCGAGCGTGTAGGACATCAGTCCGGCGAAGCCGTCCCGGGCGAGGACGCGTTCGAGCAGTGCCCGGCAGCGCACCGACTTGCTCGCGACGCGCACGGGCTTGCCCGCCGCCCGCCGTACGAGGTCGTCCGCGTTGGCGTCGAAGGCCTCCAGGTCCACGATCGCGACGGGTGCGTCAAGGTGGGCGGTGGCCCGGTCGTAGCGGGCTCGGTCTGCGGCGCGGGCTGTCATGTGCGAAGCCTGCCAGACCGGATTACCGCAGGGTAGGGGGACGTTCCGGGCAGATGCCCCGGGCCTGCGGACTGGTTCCCACGGGCACCGTGTCAGCCCGTAGAGTGACGCGCACGCAAGCGGGGAACGGATCCGGAGGGGTTCCTTCGGTCAGTCTCGGTCGTCCGGGGTCGAGGAAACGGGGGGTGCATGAGCACGGAAGCGCGCCGCGCCTCCATTCCTCCACGTCCGACGACGCCGCCGGGGACGCCTGCGGCGGACGGTGACCGCGACCCGTCGGAGTGGCCCGGGAACACGGACCGGCGACCGCCTGCACCCTCGCCTTCGACTTCGGCCTCGACTTCGGCCTCGGATCGTGACGGCGGGGAGTCCACCGGGGGTGACTGGTTCGGACCGCGCCGCCCGGTCGGGACGCCGCAGCGACCGCGTACCTCCGAGGAGGCCGCGCCCACCGGAACACCGCGTTTCCCGAACCTCAGCCCCGGCGACGGCGGGCAACGCCACACCCCGGAGACGGGCACGCCGCCCCGCGAGGTTCCTCCGGGCGGCGCCGAGTGGGCGGGCGTCACACCGCGCCCGAACGCCGGTCCAGCCGCGGACGCGGGCCGTCCCGCCGCCCCACCACGTCCGACGACGGCACCGCGCGCCCCCATGGCAGGCGCGGAGTGGACGACCGCCCCCGCCTCGCCGCGTGTCCCTTCGGCGCAGCCCCCATCGCGTTCCGCCTCACGTCCGGCGGATGAGGCGGGTACGCCGTCGGGTCAGGCCGCGGCTCCCGGGCGCCCTCCGCGTCCCGGTCGGCAGGATTTCCCGCTCCGCCCCGCGAACGAACCCGGCGCCTCCACCCCGGCCCCCCGACGGCCCGAGTCCCCACCCCCTCCCACGAACGCCCCTCGCCCCACAGCACCGAACGCCCCGGAACGGCCGACCCCGCCCCGCCCCGCGACGGAACCGCGAGCGACCGGTGACGGCGGCGCGCAGCGGCCCGGTGCGGCCCCGGCCCGCCCTGCGACCGAGCCCGGGGCGGGCGGCGGCGACTCCGTGCGGCGGCCCGCCCCCGACCGGAGCGAGCCCCGTGCGACGGAGCGCGGAGCGGCGAGCGGCGACTTCGCGCAGCGGCCCGCCCCCGACCGGGCTGAGCCCCGAGTGGCCGGGCCTGGCCCTGGCGCGGCCGAACCCCGGGCAGGCGGTGCTGACCGTGCTCAGCGCGCCGGGGCGGGGCTGCCGTTGCGGCCGTTCGCTCCGCCGGTGCCCGGGGCCCATCAGGCCTTTGTGGGGCGGGGTGGGCCGGCCGCGCAGCCTCCGTCGGAGACCACGACCCGCTTGCGGCCCGTTCCCGCCGAGCCCGCTCCGGCGCCGCCGCGCACGGCCCCGCCCGGCAGGACGATGTCCGGGCCCGGTGAGCCTTTCATCGGCGAGTCCTTCACGGGGGAGCCCTTCGCGGGTGCGGTACGGCACGCGCCCGCGCCCCCCGCTGAGCCGCCGCTCAGGCCGTTCGTGTCCCTCGCGGAACCGGACACGTACGACGCCGACACCGCGCGGGTGCGTCCGACGGGCCCCCGGCGGCGCAGCAGTGTGGCCGCCGCCGCGGCCTGCGTGGTGCTGGGGCTCGGGCTCATCGGCGGTGCGCTGACGGGGAGTTGGCTCACCGGGGACAGCTCGGACGGAACCGGGACACCGGACGCGTTCACCGCGGCCGGAGGCCTCTGGCACAGCGTGCCCGTCGACGAACTCTTCCCGCCCACGGTCAAGGGCGACGGCGCGGGCCCCGGCGGCTCCGACCGCACCTGGACCCGTATCGCCGTGGCTCCCGACAGCGGCTGCGGCGACGCCTTCGACCCGCTCCTGCAGAAGGCCCTGGCGCCCGCAGGCTGCCTGCGCCTGCTGCGGGCCACGTACACGGACGCGACCCGCAGCCACGTCACCACGGTCGGCCTGCTGTTCACGAAGGCCGACTCCGCCGCCATGGCCGTCCTGCACCGCCGCTTCGAGGAGCAGAAGCTCGACAGCCGGCGCGACCTCATGCCCCGTACGTACGCGGCGAAGGGCACCGTCGCCGCGGGCTTCGGCGACGACCAGCGCGCGTCATGGGCCCTGTCGGTCCTGACCGACGCCCCGGTCGTCACCTACGCGGTCTCCGGTTTCGCCGACGGCCGTCCCGTCGGCGAACCGCAGCCCGCCGCGGACGCGATGAGGACCGGCGCCACCACCGTGCCCGCCCAGGCCGGGCTCGGCCACGACGCACGGGGCCTCGCCGACCGCATCGAGCGGAGCCTCCGCAAGACCGTCGGCTCGGCCACGGAGAAGCCGTCATGAGCCGCGGGGCGCCCCGCGCACGGGGCCTGCTGGTCGTCACGCTGGCCGCCGGTCTCGCCCTCCTGCCCTCCACCGCCGCCCACGCCGACGGCATCCGTGCCAAGCAGTGGGCGCTGGAGGCGATGCACACGACCGAGGCGTGGCAGACGACGAAGGGCGCCGGCATCACCGTCGCCGTCCTCGACACGGGCGTCGACGACGAACACCCGGACCTCGCGGGCAACGTCCTCGCGGGCAAGGACATGGTCGGTTTCGGCGCGGGCCGCGGGGACCGCCCCTGGGCCCGGCACGGCACGGCGATGGCTGGCATCATCGCGGGCCACGGACACGGCTCGGGCAACGACGACGGAGTCATGGGCATCGCCCCCGAAGCGAAGATCCTCCCCGTTCGCGTGATCCTCGAAGACGGCGACTCGGCCCGCGCCAAGGCCCGCAACACCCGCGGCAACGCCCTCGCCGAAGGCATCCGCTGGGCCGCCGACCACGGCGCCGACGTCATCAACCTCTCCCTCGGCGACGACTCCAAGTCCGCCCATCCGGAGGCCTCCGAGGACGCCGCCGTGCAGTACGCCCTGGAGAAGGGCGCCGCCGTCATCGCCTCGGCCGGGAACGGCGGCGAGAAGGGCGACCACATCTCGTACCCGGCGGCCTACCCGGGCGTGATCGCCGCGACCGCCGTCGACCGCTACGGGACCCGCGCCTCGTTCTCCACCCGCCGCTGGTACGCCACCGTCAGCGCGCCCGGCGTCGACGTGGTGATAGCCGACCCGGACCGGAAGTACTACGAGGGCTGGGGCACGAGCGCCGCCTCGGCCTTCGTCTCCGGGGCCGTCGCCCTGATCAAGGCCGCCCACCCCGGGCTGTCCCCGGCGCAGATCAAGGACCTCCTTGAGGACACGGCCCGCAACGCGCCCTCCGGCGGGCGCGACGACTCCCTGGGGTACGGCTTCGTGGACCCGGCGGCAGCCATCAAGGCGGCAGCCGGTCTGAAGCCGGAGAACCTGAGGGCGGCGGCCAACTCCGACCAGTACTTCGGCAAGGGCCCCGACACCGCCGAGGACGACGGGCCCTCGACTGCCTGGGCCGGCCCCCTGGCGGGCAGCGTCGGAGGCGTCCTCCTCGTCGTGGCGACCATCCTCTGGCGAGGCAGCAGACGGCCCCGCCACCCCGACACCCCGTAGGCGTCAGCGACCTCCCGCAGGTCTCAGCTCCCGGCCCCCGCCAGGGCGCTCACGGCGGCCTTCGCCGCCGCCTCCACCATCGAGATCCCCTCGGCCTTCGTGGAGTTGCCGTCCGACAGCACCGCGACGAGGTACGCGCGGCCGTCCACCACGACCCGCCCGACGCTGTTGATGTCCCACAGCCCGGTCGCCGTCCGCGGCAGCCACCCGTTCTTCAGGGCGAACCCGGTCGGCCCCGCGGCCGACACCCCCCAGTCCTGCCCCTCGGCGATGTCACCCATCAGCCCCTGCAGATACGACCGGGAGCCCGCGTCCAGCTCCGAGGCGTCCGCGTCCCCGAACACCTGCCGCAGCAGGGTGAGTTGGTCGGCGGCCGTGGTCTGCGTCAGCCCCCACAGCGCCCCGTCCCCGCCCTCGGTGCCGTCGAGGCCGAGACGCGCGTTGGCCGCCGCCAGCCCCTGTGCCCGGCCGATCGCCTTCCACAGGGCACCGGCGGACGCGTTGTCGCTGTCGCGGATCATCGCGGAGGCGTACGTCTTCTCCTGGGCGGTGAGTTCCCGCCCCGCGTCCTGCGCCTGCAACAGCAGCGTGGCCAGGATGTCGGCCTTCACGATGCTCGCGGTGTCGAAGGCCGCGTCCCCGTACACCGCGCTCAGCCCGGACTCCGTGTCCAGCACCGCCACCGACAGCCGCGCCCCGGTCGCGACGGGGACGGAGCCCATCGCCTCGGCGAGCAGCGCGTCCCCGGACACGGGGGTGGGCTCCGCGGACATGGGTGCCGTCACAGGTTCCACGGTCGCCTCCTTCGTGGTCGTCGTCCGGGATGACGCCGAGGAGGATACGAGTTCACCGGCGTCGTGCGCCCGCGCGCTCACGAACACCGCTCCCGAGGCCGTGGCGCCGAGCAGGACGAGGGAGGCGATCGCCGCGTGCCCGAGCGGCCTGGCGCGGGACGGGCGGTCACCGTGCCGGCGTGCTCTGTGAGGGAACATGCCGCGAGCCTGGGGCGTGCCACTGTGCGCCCGGTTAGACGCGTGTGAGAACCGTGTCAGGGATCGCTGAGAAACCCCTGAGTCCCGTGAACAGCCTGTTTCCGGGACGGGCAGGCACGGGCAGGTACGGGCAAAGCGCGCGGTCGGCCCGGCGGACCGGGCGGGCGACCGCCCCCGCTAGGCTCGGTGCCCGTGGCGAACAAGAACATCCCCGACCCCGGTTTCTCCGACGACGACGGCTCCGCCGATCCCCGGCTGAGCGCGGCGCTCGCGGCCTGGGCCGAGGACAGGTCCGCGCACGGCCCCGTCCTGGCGGCCCTCAAGGGCGCGCGGCTCCTCGTCCCCGTGGTCGCCGTGCTCGGCGAGGTCGAGGAGGACGAGAACGGTCTGCGCCGCGAGAAGACCAGCGACATGGCCGTCCCCACTCTGAAGGCCGGCGACCGCACCGCGCTGCCCGCCTTCACCTCCACCGCGTCGCTGGCCCGCTGGGACCCGGCGGCCCGCCCCGTCGCCGTACCCCTGCACCAGGCCCTCCGGGCCGCCGCGCACGAGAAGGCCGACACGGTCGTCCTGGACCTGGCGGGACCGGTCGCGTACGAGCTGACGGGGCCCGCGCTGCTGGCGCTCGCCGAGGGGCGTACGACGACGGACCCGCTCGCCGACCCCGCCGTGGTCGCCGCGGTACGGGCCGCGGTCGCCGCCGAGTCCCTGGTGCTCCGCGCCCACCTCGGCCCCGGACGGGCCGACGGCACCCTGGCCCTCGTCCTGGACCCGGCCGCCGCCCCGGCCGACACCGCCCAGGCCGTGGCCCGGCGGCTCGCGGCCGACGAAACACTGAGGGCCCGCCTGGTGCGCGGCCTCGACCTGGCGGTTCTGCCGGCCGAGGCGACGCCACCGGGCGAGCCCTTGTACGTACGCCGATAGGTACGCCCCGGCGAGGAGGCGGCCGGGCTCAGCCGTAGACCGGGCCCGTGTACTTCTCGCCCGGGCCCTGGCCCGGCTCGTCCGGGACGAGCGACGCCTCGCGGAACGCCAGCTGCAGCGACTTCAGGCCGTCGCGCAGCGGCGAGGCGTGGAAGGAGCTGATCTCGGTCGCGCTCGCGTCGAGCAGCCCGGCCAGGGCGTGGACCAGCTTGCGCGCCTCGTCGAGGTCCTTGTATTTGTCGCCCTCCTCGGACAGGCCGAGCTTCACGGCGGCGGCGCTCATCAGGTTCACGGCGACCGTGACCAGGACCTCGACCGCGGGGACCTCGGCGATGTCACGGGTCATGTCGTCGAAACCGGGGGACTCAGGAGGGGTGTCACTCATGCCCCACACGATAGGCCCCGGCCCGCCGGGCCCTGCCCGCGGGAGACGCGTACGCCCGTCGCGCGAACGCCCGGAACCGGTGCGCGCACACCGATTCGCACCACCCGGGGGGAACTGCTAACCTTGTGTAACGACCGGCCGGACACTCCTGTGCCCGGCCCACAAGTGGAGGCTCCGAACTCCCACCCGGCCATCCTCAGGGAAGGCGGGTCACCCGGTCAGGCGGCCCCCATCGTTCCGTACGGACGATGGAGCCGCTGGATATGCGCCCCGCGGTTGGC
Source organism: Streptomyces sp. NPDC127119 (assembly GCF_042677425.1). Taxonomy (NCBI): domain Bacteria; kingdom Bacillati; phylum Actinomycetota; class Actinomycetes; order Kitasatosporales; family Streptomycetaceae; genus Streptomyces; species Streptomyces sp. NPDC127119. Next base: position 17,843 of record NZ_JBHXTO010000126.1, read on the forward strand.
CGCGGCGGTGCTCCGGTCATCCTTGGAGCCACCGCCTGTGTCCCGTCCGGGGCATTTTTCATGTCCCATGGCGGTTGGTTCAGTGAGAAGACGTACGCGAGCTGTCTGCCAGACAGCCGTGTGGTGCTATCCGAGGAGGATCCATCAGCGCCGAGCCCCGCATCAACGACCGGATTCGCGTTCCCGAGGTACGACTTGTCGGTCCCAGCGGTGAGCAGGTCGGGATTGTTCCGCTTGCCAAGGCCCTGGAGCTTGCGCAGGAGTACGACCTCGACCTGGTCGAGGTGGCCGCGACCGCGCGTCCGCCGGTCTGCAAGCTCATGGACTACGGGAAGTTCAAGTACGAGTCGGCCATGAAGGCCCGTGAGGCGCGCAAGAACCAGGCGCACACGGTCATCAAGGAGATGAAGCTCCGGCCGAAGATCGACCCGCACGACTATGACACCAAGAAGGGTCACGTCGTCCGGTTCCTCAAGCAGGGCGACAAGGTCAAGATCACGATCATGTTCCGTGGTCGCGAGCAGTCCAGGCCGGAACTCGGCTACCGACTGCTGCAGCGGCTCGCCTCGGACGTCGAGGACCTCGGGTTCGTCGAGTCGAACCCGAAGCAGGACGGCCGAAACATGATCATGGTTCTCGGCCCGCACAAGAAGAAGACAGAGGCGATGGCCGAAGCCCGCGAGGCCCAGGCGGCCCGCAAGGCGGAGGCGAAGGCCAACCCGGGCAAGTCGCAGAACCACGCGGGTGACGACATCTCCGACGAGGAGGTCGCCGCGACCGAGGCCGCAGAGGCCCCGGCCGAGGCTCCCGCCGAAGCCTGATCCCGGGGTGCGAGTCCCAGGGGTTTCCGGACGCGAGTCCGGGGACGTCAACCGATACATATGACGTTCCGTTGTGCCCGGTCTGACGACCGGGCACAGGAACGCCACCGACGAGGAGAGAACGGCGCCATGCCGAAGAACAAGTCGCACAGCGGTGCCAGCAAGCGCTTCAAGATCACCGGCTCCGGCAAGGTGCTCCGCGAGCGTGCCGGCAAGCGCCACCTGCTTGAGCACAAGTCGTCGCGCGTGACGCGCCGCCTCACCGGTACGGCCGAGATGGCCCCGGGCGACGCCAAGAAGATCAAGAAGCTTCTCGGCAAGTGACGTCCGGCGCTTCGGCGCCGTACGTCAGGACCGGGACCCCATCGATTTCGGACCGTGTGACGACCACCACGGTCCCGCTACAAGGAGTTAACAAGTGGCACGCGTCAAGCGGGCAGTCAACGCCCACAAGAAGCGCCGGGCGATCCTCGAAGCCGCCAGCGGCTACCGCGGTCAGCGTTCGCGTCTGTACCGCAAGGCCAAGGAGCAGGTCACCCACTCCCTGGTCTACAACTACAACGACCGCAAGAAGCGCAAGGGCGACTTCCGTCGGCTGTGGATCCAGCGCATCAACGCTGCGGCCCGCCAGAACGGCATGACGTACAACCGCCTCATCCAGGGCCTGAACGCCGCCAACATCGAGGTGGACCGCAAGATCCTCGCGGAGCTGGCCGTCAACGACGCCAACGCGTTCGCCGCGCTCGTCGAGGTCGCGCAGAAGGCCCTGCCGTCGGACGTCAACGCGCCCAAGGCTGCGTGACGCTGGCGCTGGCCTCGGCCGGAACCTCTGTGTGGGCTCGCTTGCCTCAGGGCTGCGAGCCCACATTTGTTTTGTTCGAGTTTGTTCTGTCCGAGTGTTCTCTTCAAGATCTTCAAGAGGGGCACCCCCCTCTCGGCGCGGCACGCGGTACGCCCCGCCCGTGAACCGAAGGTGAATCCATGTCCAGCGGCCCCGAGCTGATCTCCCCCCGCTCGCAGCGCGTCTCCGCCGCCCGGCGGCTCGCGAGGCGCAGCTTCCGGGGCAAGGAGCGGCTGTTCCTCGCCGAGGGGCCCCAGGCCGTCCGGGAGGCCGCCGCCCACCGCGTCGGCGGCGAGCCCGCGCTCGTCGACCTGTTCGCCACGGTCGACGCCGCCGAGCGGTACGCCGACATCGTGGGGGAGGCCCGGGACGCCGGAGCCCGGCTGCACCTCGCCGACGACGACGTGATCGCGGACATCTCGACGACCGTCACCCCGCAGGGCCTCGTCGGCATCTGCCGCTTCCTGGACACCCCCTTCGACGAGATCGTCGCCGCCCGGCCCAAGCTGGTCGCCGTCCTGGCGCACGTACGCGATCCCGGGAACGCGGGCACCGTCCTGCGCTGCGCCGACGCGGCCGGCGCCGACGCCGTCGTCCTCACCGACGCCTCCGTCGACCTCTACAACCCCAAGTCCGTACGGGCGTCGGTCGGCTCGCTGTTCCACCTGCCCGTCGCGGTCGGCGTCCCCGTGGAGCAGGCCGTGCAGGGGCTCAGGGATGCCGGCGTACGCATCCTGGCCGCCGACGGAGCGGGCGAGGACGACCTCGACGACGAACTCGACAAGGGCACCATGGGCGGCCCGACCGCCTGGGTCTTCGGCAACGAGGCGTGGGGGCTCCCGGCGGAGACGCGGGCGCTGGCGGACGCCGTCGTGCGCGTACCGATCCACGGCAAGGCCGAAAGCCTGAACCTCGCGACGGCCGCCGCCGTATGTCTCTACGCGTCGGCTCGCGCGCAGCGTGCCCGCCGTGCTCGTTCCTGAGGGGGTCCGTCCGGTCACTCCCAGCTAGTAGGGTGACGGGCCCGGGGACCCGCCCCCCAAGCTCTCGGCTGCGCTTGAGCAGGGAGGTTGCCCCGGATGCCGGACGAGAGGTGGGGTACGGGGATGGGCGTCGGCACGAGCGGTGCGCAGAGAGCGCTGCGGGCACACGAGGTGCGGAGCGCTCCCGCGCCCCGGCACGCCGAGCCCGCGGAACTCGGCATCGACCCCGACGACCTCCCCGACGGCCTCGTGATCGCCGACGAACGCGGCCGGGTGATCTGCTTCAACGCCGCCGCCGCCCGGATCACCGCCACCCCCGCCGCCGAGGCCCTCGGCCACCATCTGGAGCGGGCCCTGCCGCTGGAGGACCTCGAAGGCCGCCGCTGGTGGCAACTCACCGATCCGTACGGCGGACTCGCGATCCGCGTCGGACAGCCCGAGCGCAACCTCCTGCTGCCGGGCGGCCGGGAGGTCCTGGTCACGGCACGGTACGTACGGGTGCGGCCCACCGGCCCGGTCCGCCGGGTCGTCGTCTCGCTCCGCGACACCGAGGGCCGCCGACGCACCGAGCGCAGCCACGCCGAGCTGATCGCCACGGTCGCCCACGAACTGCGCTCACCGCTCACCTCCGTCAAGGGCTTCACCGCCACACTGCTCGCCAAGTGGGAGCGCTTCACCGACGACCAGAAGAAGCTGATGCTGGAGACGGTCGACGCGGACGCCAACCGGGTCACCCGCCTCATCGCCGAGCTCCTCGACATCTCCCGCATCGACTCCGGGCGCCTGGAGGTACGGCGTCAGCCGGTGGACATAGGCGCCGCCGTCGGCCGCCACATCCAGGCGTACGTGGCCTCAGGACAGTCCGCCGACCGCTTCCTGCTGCGCATCGGCCAGCCGCTGCCCGACCTGTGGGCCGACCCCGACAAGGTCGACCAGGTGCTCAGCAACCTGCTGGAAAATGCGGTGCGGCACGGCGAGGGAACCGTCACCATCGACGTAGCGCCCGCGCCCTCGCCCCGTGAAGGGGAAGAGGTCTGCACGTCGGTCACGGTGAGCGACGAAGGCCCCGGCATCCCGGAGGAGTCCATGAACCGCGTCTTCACCCGCTTCTGGCGGGGCAGCAAGCGCGGCGGCACCGGCCTCGGGCTGTACATCGTCAAGGGCATCGTCGAAGCCCACGGCGGCACCATCACCGTCGGCCGCGCCCCCGAGGGCGGCGCCGAGTTCCGATTTACGCTGCCCGTGGGGACCCCGGCGTATCTGCAGTAACGCCGAAGCGGCCCCACGGGCGCATCCGCACACCCGGCCCGGCCCGGACCAGGCGTCCGAGCCGGGCGCTCACCCCCGTTAGACTTGGCCTTTGGCACTTTTGCGTCCCCATTTCAGGGACAGGGCTTTTCAGGGACACAGCGTCCCGCGAGTCGCGACGGGGACCGTCGGCCAACCAATCGGAAGCACGGGAAGAGATGTCGGCACCGAACAAGTCGTACGACCCTGTTGAGGTCGAGGCACTGAAACCGGAAGAGATCGAGCGCATGCGGGACGAGGCGCTCGCCGCCTTCGCCGCCGCCGGTGACCTCGACACGCTCCAGGAGGCCAAGGTCGCCCACACCGGTGGCGCCTCGCCGCTGGCCCTCGCCAACCGCGAGATCGGCGCCCTGCCCCCGCACGCCAAGGCCGCCGCCGGCAAGCTCGTCGGCCAGGCCCGTGGCGCGGTGAACAAGGCACTCGCCGCCCGCCAGGTCGAACTGGAGGCCGAGCGGGACGCCCGTGTGCTGGTCGAGGAGGCCGTGGACGTCACACTGCCCCACGACCGGGTACCGGCCGGCGCCCGGCACCCGCTGACCACCATGATGGAGCGGGTCGCGGACGTCTTCGTGTCCATGGGATACGAGATCGCCGAGGGCCCCGAGGTCGAGGCGGAGTGGTTCAACTTCGACGCCCTCAACTTCACCCCGGACCACCCGGCCCGGCAGATGCAGGACACCTTCTTCGTGCAGGGCCCGAACGGCTCGAAGACCTCCGAGGGCTCCAAGGGCTCCAAGGACACGGACGGCGAGTCCGGTGTCGTGCTGCGCACCCACACCTCGCCGGTGCAGGCCCGCGCCATGCTGGACCGCGAGCCGCCCGTCTACATCGTGTGCCCCGGCCGCGTGTACCGCACGGACGAGCTGGACGCCACGCACACCCCGGTCTTCCACCAGATCGAGCTGCTCGCCATCGACGAGGGCCTGACCATGGCCGACCTCAAGGGCACCCTGGACCACATGGTCCAGTCGCTCTTCGGCGCCGACATGAAGACCCGGCTGCGGCCGAACTTCTTCCCCTTCACCGAGCCGTCCGCCGAGATGGACATGCTCTGCTACGTCTGCAGGGGCGAGTCCGTCGGCAACCCCGACCGCCCCTGCCGCACCTGCTCCAGCGAGGGCTGGATCGAGCTGGGCGGCTGCGGCATGGTCAACCCGCGGGTGCTCGTCGCCTGCGGTGTGGACCCCCGGAAGTACAGCGGATTCGCCTTCGGGTTCGGCATCGAGCGGATGCTGATGTTCCGCCACAACGTCGAAGACATGCGAGACATGGTCGAGGGTGACGTCCGGTTCACCCGGCCGTTCGGGATGGAGATCTGATGCGGGTCCCGCTTTCCTGGCTGCGGGAGTACGTCGACCTCCCCGCCACCGAGACCGGCCGCGACGTGCAGGCCAGGCTCGTCTCCGCCGGCCTTGAGGTCGAGCGCGTCGAGCAGCTCGGCGCAGGCCTCAAGGGGCCGCTCGTCGTCGGCAAGGTGCTGACCATCGAGGAGCTGGAGGGCTTCAAGAAGCCCATCCGCTTCTGCACCGTCGACGTCGGCGCCGCCAACGGCACGGGCGAGCCGCAGGAGATCGTCTGCGGCGCCCGCAACTTCGCCGTCGGCGACAAGGTCGTCGTGGTCCTGCCCGGCGCCGTCCTGCCCGGCGACTTCGCCATCGCCGCGCGCAAGACCTACGGCAAGACCTCGCACGGCATGATCTGCTCCGGCGACGAGCTGGGCATGGGCGACGACGGCAGCGGCGGCATCATCGTCCTGCCGCCCGAGCACGAGGTCGGCACCGACGCGATCGAGCTGCTGGAACTGGTCGACGAGGTCCTCGACATCGCCGTCACGCCCGACCGCGGCTACGCCCTGTCGATGCGCGGCGTGGCCCGTGAGACCGCCACCGCCTACGGCCTCGACCTGCGCGACCCGGCGCTGCTCGACGTGCCCGGCCCGAACGCCTTCGGGTACCCGGTCCACGTCGCCGACCCGCTGGGCTGCGACCGCTTCACCGCGCGGACCGTCACCGGTCTGTCGCCCGAGGCGAACTCCCCGATCTGGCTGACGCGCCGCCTCCAGAAGGCGGGCATGCGCCCGATCTCGCTGGCCGTCGACATCACCAACTACGTGATGCTGGAGCTGGGGCAGCCCCTGCACGCGTACGACCGCTCCCGTATCCAGGGTGCGATCGGTGTGCGCCGGGCCGAACAGGGCGAGAGGCTCACCACCCTCGACGGCGCCAAGCGCACGCTGGACGCCGGAGACCTCGTCATCACCGACGACCGCGGGCCCATCGGCCTCGCGGGTGTCATGGGCGGGGCCAACACCGAGATCGACGACACCGAGGGCACCACCACCGAGGTCGTCGTCGAGGCCGCGCACTTCGACCCCATCTCCATCGCGCGCACGGCCCGCCGGCACAAGCTGGCCTCCGAGGCGTCCAAGCGCTTCGAGCGGGGCGTCGACCCCGAGGCCGCTGCCGCCGCCGCCCAGCGCACGGTCGACCTGCTGGTCCTCCTCGCGGGCGGCACCGCCGACGCGGGTGTCACCCAGGTCATCTCCCCGTCCGCGCCGCACACCATCACCATCCCGGCGAACCACCCGGACAAGGTCGCGGGCGTCGACTACGGCCGCGAGACCGTCGTACGCCGCCTCCAGCAGGTCGGCTGCGACGTCTACGGCCAAGACGAGCTGATCGTCACCGTGCCGTCGTGGCGGCCCGACCTCACCGACCCGAACGACCTCGCCGAAGAGGTCATCCGGCTCGAGGGCTACGAGAACCTGCCCTCGACCCTGCCCAAGCCCCCCGCGGGCCTGGGCCTGACCGACCGGCAGCGGCTGCACCGCCGGGTCGGCCGCGCGCTGGCCGGCGCCGGGTACGTGGAGGCGCTGAACTACCCGTTCATCGGCACCGAGGTGCTCGACCAGCTCGGCCTGGACGCCGACGACCCCCGCCGCACCGTGGTGACGCTCGCCAACCCGCTCTCCGACGAAGAGCCCGCGATGCGTACGACGCTGCTGCCGGGGCTCCTCGGCGCGCTGCGCCGCAACGACGGCCGGGGCTCGCACGACCTGGCGCTCTTCGAGACCGGACTGGTCTTCCGGCCGACCGGCCAGGAGCACAGGGCCGAGCGGCTGCCCGTCGACCGCCGGCCCACCGACGAGGAGATCGCCGGGATCGACTCCGCGCTGCCGCGTCAGCCGCGCCGCGCCGCCGTCGTCCTCGCGGGCGCCCGCGAGCAGGCCGGCTGGTGGGGCAAGGGGCGCCCGGCCGACTGGGCGGACGCCGTCGAGGCCGCGCGTACCGTCGCCCGGGAGGCCGGTGTCGAACTGACCGTGCGCGGTGACCGGCACGCTCCCTGGCACCCGGGGCGCTGCGCCGCGCTGTACGTCACGGTGAACGGCGAGGAGACGCTCGTCGGGCACGCCGGTGAGCTGCATCCGCGGGTCGTCAAGGCGCTGCATCTGCCGGAGCGCAGCTGCGCCATGGAGATCGAGCTTGATCTCCTGGAGCAGGCGGGCGCGGGTGTGCCGGCCGCGCCGCGCATCTCCGCGTTCCCCGTCGCCACGCAGGATGTCGCGCTCGTCGTCGCGCGCGACGTACCGGCCGCGGACGTCGAGGCCGCGTTGCGTGAGGGCGCGGGTGAACTCCTGGAGTCCGTGCGGCTGTTCGACGTGTATGAGGGGGAGCAGCTCGGTGAGGGGCGGAAGTCGCTCGCCTACGCGCTGCGCTTCCGTGCGGGGGATCGCACGTTGACCGTGGACGAGGCGTCCGCTGCGCGGGACTCGGCGGTTGCCCTCGCGGGCGAGCGTGCGGGGGCTGTTCTGCGCAGTTAGCTCCGCTGGTTCGGCGGGGTGGGGGGTGGGACTGCGGGTCGTTCGTCGGGTGCGGGTCCGATGTGGCTGGTCGCGCCCACGCGGCGGAGCCGCACATCGATACAGTCCCGCGCCCCTGAAGGCACAGGGCGTCTCCTGGTGGAGGCGCCCTTTGTCTTGTTTGTGGGGGGCTCACTCATTTGGGTGACAAGTGTGGGGGGTTCGGGGTCGGCGGGGGACGGGGTCGACAGAATCGACCCGGCCGATGAGGCCGGTGCCTGTGCTGGAGAGGGCCTAGGGGGGCCGTCGGCATGATCCGTTTCAAGGCTGGGGTGCCCCGTCGGGCGGGGCACCGGGGGAAACACCCGACCTTCGGTCGTACCAGGGCCGCCGCCCGCCGCCGGCAGCGGCTGCGCCGTCTGCTCGCGCTGGGCCTGCCCACCGCCTGGGGCGCGGTGGCGATCACCTACAAACTGGCCTGTCCGCTCGCCCAGCAGAACGGGCTCGGCGCGCGGATCGCCACCTGCGCCGTGTTCTTCGCCGTCGGCACGGGGTTGATCCTGCACGTCAGACGAGGGCTGCTGCGGGAGTTGCGGCAGATCCGCAGAGTGGCGGGGGCCGCCCAGGGCGTTCTCCTGCGCCCGCTGCCGCCGAGCGTCGACGGGCTGAACGTCGCGGCCGCCCAGGTGTCCGCGGACCGCGGGGCCGCCGTCGGGGGCGACCTGTACGAGGTGATCGGCACGGAACACGGCGTCCGGGTCGTGATGGGCGACGTCCGCGGGCACGGACTGGCCGCCATCGGGACCGTCGCCGCCGTACTGGGCAGCTTCCGCGAGGCCGTCCACGACGAACCCGAACTCCCCGGCGTGCTGCGGAAACTGGAGCGGGCCATGGCCCGGCACCTCAGGGAGCGCGCCAAGGCCGAGCACCCCTCGTCCGGGCCGTCCGGGCCCGACCCCGACAGCCCGGTCGCCGAGGAGTTCGTCACCGTACTGCTGCTGGAGATCGGCCGCGACGGCGAGATGCGCGCCCTGAACTGCGGGCATCCATGGCCGTATCTGCTGCGCGGGGGCGGGGCCGGGAGCGGGGACCGGGTGGAGCATCTGGGGTTCGGGGATCCGCTGCCGCCGCTCGGGGCCTTCCCGCTCCCCGCCGAACTGCCCGTCACCCGCTGCGGACCTCTGCTGCCGGGCGAGGCACTGTTCCTCTACACGGACGGTGTCGAGGACGCCCGCGACAGCACCGGCCGCTTCTTCCCCCTCCCCACCGCCCTGACCGAGGCGACCCGCACCCACCCGACCTCGCCCCAGGAGGTCCTGGGCACGGTCTTCACCCAACTGCTGGCCCACGCGGGCGGTTTCCCGACGGACGACGTGGCCCTCTTGGTGGTGGCCAACGGCAGAACCCAGGTTCGGGCAGCCCACCGAGAGCAACTGGCAACGCCCCTCTAGGTCCTGTCGTCAAATTCCCGACGTCCGCCCGGAGGGCGGGCCGGGCGGCGTCTGGTGCGTGCTCTCGGTGTGCCGGGCGGAAGCCCTCGTA
>NZ_JBHXTO010000127.1:0-26837 GCF_042677425.1 Streptomyces sp. NPDC127119
GCCGGCCCCCGCGGGGGCCGGCCCTTCCCGTCGCGTGTCGTGGCCGGGGCGGGTCAGACCCGCTCGGCCGTCGCGGGCATCCGCGTCAGCCGGTCGCGGTACCAGTCGACGACCTCGCGCAGACCGTCGTCGAGCGACCGCAGCGGCCGGTAGCCGAGCTCGTCGCGGATCTTCGAGTCGTCCACCGCGTACCGCAGGTCGTGGCCCTTGCGGTCGGGCACCCGCCGGACCCGGGACCAGTCCGCGCCGCACAGGTCGAGGAGCCTGCCCGTCATCTCGCGGTTCGTCAGATGCGTACCGCCGCCGATGTTGTAGATCTCGCCCGCCCGGCCGCCGGTCAGCACCGCGTGGACGGCCCGGCAGTGGTCGTCGACGTGCAGCCACTCGCGGACGTTGCCGCCGTCCCCGTACAGCGGCACGGTCCGGCCGGCCAGCAGCTCGGTGACGAACAGCGGGATGAGCTTCTCCGGATGCTGGCGCGGACCGTAGTTGTTGGCACATCGGGTGGTGCGCACGTCGAGCCCGTGGGTGCGCCAGTAGGAGCGGGCGACGAGGTCGCTGCCCGCCTTCGACGCCGCGTAGGGCGAGTTGGGCAGCAGCGGCTCTTCCTCCGTCCAGGTGCCCTCGGCGATGGACCCGTAGACCTCGTCCGTCGAGACGTGCACGAAGGTGCCCACCCCGCAGCGCAGGCTCGCCTCCAGCAGCGTCTGCGTGCCCAGCACGTTGGTGGTCACGAACTCCGCGGGCCCGGTCAGGGAACGGTCGACATGGGTCTCGGCCGCGAAGTGCACCACCGCGTCGTGCCCCGGGAACACCTTCAGGACCGCGTCGAGGTCCCGGATGTCCACCCGGTGGAAGTCGAGGCGCGGGTCCGTGAGCGGCAGGTTGTCCGTGCTTCCGGCGTACGTGAGCAGGTCGACGACGGTCACCCGGCTCGGCCGGGGTCCGGGCAGACCGCCGGCCAGCAGGGAGCGCACGTAGTGGGATCCGATGAAACCGGCGCCGCCGGTGATCAGGACACGCATGATGCGGACGTACCTCCGAGACGTCGACGCCCGTGGGCGCGGTGCTGGGCGGCCAGCCGCTCCAGTACGGGGACGACCTCCGCCGGGGTCGGGTCGGACTCCGCCTCGGTGCGCAACCGGGCGGCGGCCTCCTTGAACGAGGGCTCCTCCAGGAGCCGTACGAGCCTGTTGCGCAGCCCTTCCACCGTCACCTCGTGGGAGGGGAGATGGAGACCCGCGCCCAGTTCCTGCTGGCGGCGGGCCCGCTCGATCGCGTCCCAGATCCAGCCCATGGCTATCTGCGGGACCCCTTCGACGAGCGCGGTCGACCAGGTCCCGGCACCGCCGTGGTGCACGACGGCCGCGCAGGTCGGCAGCAGCGCGTGCAGCGGTACGTGGTCCACCAGGCGCACATTGTCGGGGACATGGGTGAGCAGCGCCCGCTCCTCGGCGCCGAGCGTGGCCACCACCTCGATGTCGAGCCCCTCGATCGCCTTGAGGACCAGGTCGACGGGGACCGCGTTCGGGAACTCGGAGGTCCGGGCCGTCAGTCCCAGGGTGACGCAGACCCGCGGGCGGGCCGGCGGGACGCGGAGCCAGTCGGGTACGACCGCGGGCACCGGGCCGTTGTAGGGGATGTAGCGCATCGGGACGGCCGGGGCGTCCGACGGCGGGCGGAAGCTGCGGGGCACCTGGTCCACCGACCACTGCCCCGTCACCGCCTCCTCGTCGAAGGGCAGGCCGTGGCGGCCGAGCGTCCACTGGAGCCACTGGCCGAGGGAGTCCTCGGGGTGCGCCGGCCCCGGTGCGCCGTCCGGGCCCGTGGGACCGGCCGTCGCAGCGGGGCCGAGCTGGGCGAGGAACGCCTGCCGCATGGGCATGAACATGTCCGGGAACGAGAGGACGCGCGCGTGGGCCGCGCCGGTCACCTTCGCGGCCACCGCCCCCGCGAACGTGAACGGCTCCCACAGGACGAGGTCGGGCCGCCAGTCGCGGGCGAACGCGACGAGTTCGTCGACCATCGGATCGTCGTTGACCAGGGCGAAGAAGGTGGCGGTCATCATCGTGTCCCAGCCCTTGAGGAAGGCGGGGGTGAGCTGGCCGGGGGCGTCGGGGTCCAGCGACTGGTCGGCGTGGTGGGACAGCACGGAGTCGCCCACCCCCTTCACCATCGCGTCGAGACCGGGGTCGGCCCCCACCGGGACGGCGGTCAGTCCGGCCGCCGTGATGCTCCCCGTCAGCGCGGGCTGGCTCGCCACCCGGACCTCGTGCCCGGCGGCCCGCAGCGCCCAGGCGAGCGGCACGGACCCGTTGAAGTGCGCGTCCAGCGCGAAGGACGTCAGCAGAACCCGCATGTCGGTCCTCTCTCCGTTTCCGTGCTCACTCGGAGGTGGTCAGGGTGAACCGCAGCACTCCGCCCAGGACGGGGGAGCGCATCCGGCGCTGCACACCGTCGGCCGGTGCCAGCCGCGGGTGGCGCTCCCGCAGGGTGCGTACCGCGGTCTCCGCCTGGAGCCGGGCGAACGCCCCGAACAGAGAGGTGTGCGAGCCGGACAGCGACAACTGCCCCTGTCCCACGGGCCGGGTGAGGTCGAAGTGGTCCGGCGCCAGGAACACCTCGGGGTCCCGGTTGGCCGCGCCGACATGGACGACGACCTGGGCGCCGGCGGGGATGTCCTGGCCGGCCAGCGTGAGGTCCTCGGCGGCGATCCGGCTCTCCAGCCGCACCGGCGGCGCGTGACGCAGCGTCTCCTCCACGGCCCCGGCCGCGAGTTCCGGGTTCTCGCCGAGCAGCGCCCACTGCCTGGGGTGCGCGAGCAGCGCCTCCACGGCGTTGTTGACCAGCCCGGCGGCGAACTCGACGCCCACGGTGGCGGTCAGTACTCCGACGGCGAGCGCATCCTCGGCTGCGGAGGAGGTCGAACCGTCGGAGCCCGCGCGCAGCACCGTGCTGAGCAGGTCGTCGCCCGGCTCGGTCCGCCGCGCCGCGACGAGGTCGGCGACGAGGGCGCGTACGTCCTCGACCGCCTCGGTGAGCCGGCGGGTGACCACGAGCGGCTGCGGGCAGAGGGCCGCGTCGAGCGCGACGCCCAGGGCGAGACAGGCGTCGGCGAACCGCTCGCGCTGCGCGTCCGGGACGCCGAGCAGCGCGGCGGCGGCCTCGGTCGCCACCGGGCGGGAGTAGTCCGCCATGAGGTCGAAGGAGGCACCGAGCCCGTCGGCGGTCTCCTGGTGGACGCGTTCGGCGTGCTTGCGGTGGCCGTCCGCCGCGGCCCCGCCGAGCACCGGGGCCGCCGACCGCTCCCAGCGCGCGTGGTCGGCGCCCGAGGCGTGCAGGAAGGCACGGTCCAGCGGAATGATGTGGCACAGCAGCGGATTGCTCCACGCGTCCGAGAAGACGTGCCGCTGGAGGCCGGGCAGATCGGCGTGCCGCAGGCTCAGCCGCGGGTCGGCCAGCACCTCGGCGGCCACGGCGTGCCGGCCGGTGACCCAGGCCCCGGCCGCGCTCTGCCACAGCGGGGTCTCCGCCTCCCGTATGCCGCGGGCCAGCAGCACCGGGTCGTCGCTCTCCGCGCGCAGCGTCAGGGCGTACGGGTCGCCGCTGGTCCCGTAGATCCAGTGGAAGCCCCGGGCGGTCAGCAGATGGCGGCCGAGTTCGCTGTCGGTCTGCCGGACCTGCTGGGTCTGCCGGGCCTGCCCGGGTGCGGCGGGGGTCGTCTCGTCGGTTTCCGTGTCGGTCACGGCAGTCTCCTTCGGGGCGGGGTGTGGCACAGCGGGGCGTGGTGCGGGTTTCAGGTGAGGGACAGGCCGCCGTCGACCGCGAGCACCGCGCCGGTCGCGTAGGCGGCACGCGGGTCGGTGAGCTGGACCGCCCACCAGGCGATGTCCTCGGGGCGGCCGACCCGTCCGGCCGGGACGACGCTGGCGATGTGCCGGAGGAAGCCCGCGTAGGCCTCCGGTGTCATGCCGGACCGTTCACCGATACCGGTGTCGATCACGCCCGGGGCGAGGCCCAGGACCCGGATGCCGCGGGGCGCGAGTTCCACGGCCCAGGTCCGGGTGAGGAAGTCGAGCCCGGCCTTGGCGGCACCGTAGATCCCGTTCTCCGGCCAGGCGCGGCGGTACAGCGCGCCGGCCGAGCCGATGTTCAGCACGGTTCCGCCGCCTTCCGCCGCGAGGGCGTCCAGGGCCTGCCGGGTGAGCAGCAGCGGGGCCAGGAGGTTGGTGTCGAGCTGGTCGCGGGCCGCCTCCCGCTTGGTCTCCGCGAGGGCGGTGAAACCGCCGGAGGCCGCGTTGTTGACCAGTACGTCGATACGGCCGAACGCGTCCAGTGCCGCGTCGGTGACGGCCCGCGGGGTGTCCGGGTCGGTGAGGTCGGCGGTGAGGACGTCGATGCCGGGACGGCCCTCGGCGGTCCGGGCGAGGGTCGCGGGCGTGCGGCCCACGACGAGCACACGGTCGCCGCGGTCGGCGAAGGCACGGGCCACGGCCCGGCCGATCCCGGTCCCGCCGCCGGTGACGATCACGCCCCGGGGCGCGGCGGGGTCCTGTGCCGCGCCCGGGGCCGGGATCGGGGCCGGGGTCGCTCCGGTGGCCCGTGCCGCGTTCGTGCCCCGTACCGCGTTCGTGTCGGGTGTCGCGCTCATGTCCGGGACCGTAGGCCGGGGCGCTCGATTCGCGGTCGACTCCCGCTACGGCCGGTCGTCACGGGTCACCACCCTGTCCCTGACCAGCAGTTCGCCCGCCTCGCGCACGAGGACGTCCCGGCAGACGCACACCAGGTGCAGTCGGGCGGGGCCGCCCCGCGGGACGGCGACGATCGAGACCAGGCTCTCGGCGGTCAGCGAGCCGTCGTCCGCCGGGGTGACGGTGAGCATGCCGACGTAGTGGCGGTGGATCCCGCCTGCGGCGGCGAGGCCCGCCGCGGCCTGCCGGGCGCCCTCGGTCAGGGCCGGGCGACCGCGCACCGGCTCCGGGAGCGAGGGCGGCTTGAACGCGCCGTCCTCGGTGAAGGTGCCGGCCCAGGTCTCGGCCTCGCCCGAGTCCAGATCCCGCATCTGCCGTGCGTAGAAGTGCTGTACCTCGGCGTAGACGTCCGTCGGGGCCGTCGGGGCCTGTACCGCCATGCCGTGTTCCTTCCGCCGCTCCCGTTCCCGGGTTCCGGGTGAGGTCACGACGGTGGCAGTGAGCCCTCCAGGATCGGTCGAGCGCCGGACAGGCCCTGGCGCTGGCGGCCGTACAGCCGGGCTCCAACGCTTCTCTAGCCGCGCTGGTGAGCATGGGCTGGCCGGCTTGCAGGAACGCCGGCGGAACGCTTGCGGAAACCCATCGCCGGGAGGCTCGTGTGCGCATCATCGACCTGTCCTCGCCCGTGGACGCGGCGGGTTTCGAACCCGATCCCGTGGTGCACGACGTGCTCGGCCCGAAGGAGGCCGCCACGCACATGAGCGAGGAGATGCGCGACCACTTCGGGATCGACTTCGATCCGGCCGTCCTGCCGGAGGGCGAGTTCCTCTCGCTCGACCGGCTCCAGCTGACGACCCACACCGGGACGCACATCGACGCGCCCTCGCACTACGGGACGCGCGCCTCCTACCGGGACGGCCCGCCCCGGCACATCGACGAGATGCCGCTCGACTGGTTCTTCCGGCCCGCGGTGGTCCTCGACCTGAGCGACCAGGGCACCGGCGCGGTCGGCGCCGACGTGCTCCAGCGGGAGCTGGACCGGATCGGCCACACCCTGTCGCCCATGGACATCGTGCTGCTGCGCACCGGCGCCGACGCGTGGTCGGGGACGCAGAAGTACTTCACGGACTTCACCGGGCTCGACGGCTCGGCCGTGCACCTGCTGCTCGACCAAGGTGTACGGGTGATCGGCACGGACGCCTTCAGCCTGGACGCGCCGTTCGGCGACATCATCGGCCGCTACCGGGAGACCGGGGACCGCTCGGTGCTCTGGCCCGCCCACATGATCGGCCGCGACCGGGAGTACTGCCAGATCGAACGGCTCGCGGGGCTGGAGCAGTTGCCCGTCTCCCGCGGCTTCCGTCTCGCGTGCTTCCCCGTACGGATCGCCGGTGCCGGCGCGGGCTGGGCGAGGGCGGTGGCCCTGCTCGACGAGGACGAGTGACAGGGCGGCCGGGAAGCACCGCGGCCGAGCGGACCACGTTCCACGCCCACCAGGGCGACAACGGGAGGAGACACACATGTACGGCCGGGAACTCGCGGACGTGTACGAGGCCGTCTACCGCAGCCGCGGCAAGGACTGGGGGGAGGAGGCCGCGGACGTCTCGCGGCTCATCGCCGAACGCCGCCCGGGAGCCGACTCGCTGCTCGACGTGGCCTGCGGCACGGGCGCCCATCTCAGCGTGTTCGGCGAGCGGTTCGAGGTCGCCGAGGGGCTGGAGATAGCGGAGCCGATGCGCCGGCTCGCCGAACAGCGGCTGCCCGGCACCACGGTCCACGCGGGCGACATGCGCGACTTCTCGCTGGGCCGTACCTACACCGCGGTGAGCTGCATGTTCTGCGCCATCGGCTATCTGGGGACGCTGGACGACATGCGGTCCGCCGTCCGGTCGATGGCCGCGCACCTGGAGCCCGGCGGCGTCCTGGTCGTCGAACCCTGGTGGTTCCCCGAGAACTTCATCGAGGGCTATGTCGCGGGTGACCTGGCCCGTGAGGAGCACCGCACGATCGCGCGGATCTCGCACACCACCCGCAAGGGCCGGGCCACCCGCATGGAGGTCCGTTTCACCGTGGGGGACGCCGCCGGTATCCAGCAGTTCACCGAGATCGACGTACTGCACCTGTTCACCAAGGAGGAGTACGTCTCCGCGTTCACCGACGCGGGCTGCTCCGTGGAATTCCTGGAGGACGGTCCCACCGGCCGCGGCCTTTTCGTCGGTGTACGCGAGGAGATCGGTGTACGCGAGAAGAACTGAGAGAAGCCGGGCGGGAGGAGGCCGGCCGGGAAGCGGCCGGGATGCTCAGGGCGCCATTTCGCGGGCCACCGACATCACGTACTGGCCGTATCCCGACTGGGACATCTTCTCGCCGAGCCGGTGGCAGGATTCCGCGTCGATGAATCCCATCCGGAGCGCGACCTCCTCGACGCAGGCGATGCGCACACCCTGCCGTTCTTCGAGGGTCCGCACATATTGAGCGGCCTGGAGCAGGGATTCCGGAGTTCCGGCGTCGAGCCAGGCGAAACCGCGGCCGAGGTCGACCAGACGGGCTCGGCCGCGGGCCAGGTAATTCCGGTTGACGTCGGTGATCTCCAGTTCTCCGCGCGCCGAGGGGCGGAGGTTCTTGGCGATGTCCACCACTTCGTTGTCGTACAGATAGAGGCCCGTGATGGCGAGGTCGGAACGCGGCCGGGCCGGCTTCTCCTCCAGGGAGACCAGGCGCCCCGACGCGTCGGTCTCGCCCACCCCGTAGCGCTCCGGGTCCTCCACGGGATAACCGAACAGCACACAGCCCTGTACGTCCCTGACGTTGCTCTGGAGCAGGTCGTAGAAGTGGTGGCCGTGGAAGATGTTGTCGCCCAGGACCAGCGCCACGTCGTCGTCGCCCACATGGTCGGCGCCGATGACGAAGGCCTCGGCCAGCCCGGCCGGCCGGTTCTGCACGGCGTAGTCGATGCGGACGCCGAGCTGCGAGCCGTCGCCCAGGAGGCGGCGGAACTGGTCCAGATCGCGCTCGGTGCAGATGAGCAGGATCTCCTTGATGTCCGCGAGCATCAGCACCGAGAGCGGATAGTAGATCATCGGTTTGTCGCCGACCGGGAGAAGCTGCTTCGACACGGAAACGGTTATCGGATGGAGCCTTGTTCCCGTACCGCCGGCGAGAATAATCCCCTTCATGGGTATGCCCCTGTCCTCGATTTATGCCCATGCTAACGACCGAATTCGTTCGGCAGCAAGCAGGAAATCCCCTGGTCCAGGGAAATTCGAGCGGTAATAGAGGGGAAACCGGGGTTGTGGGCCGGCCCGGCCATGTGATGTGCTGCGAGGGGATGGTGACGCCCTGCGGCAAGGAAATCATGTCAGCAATGGGAGGGAAGCGAATTCGATGACGACTCTCGTATGGGACTACCGGCAGGAATACGAGAACGAACGCGCCGATATTCTGGACGCCGTGGAAACGGTCTTCAACTCGGGTCAGCTCGTCCTCGGTGACAGTGTCCGCGGCTTCGAGCAGGAGTTCGCCGGCTACCACGGCGCGAGCCACTGCGTAGGCGTCGACAACGGCACCAACGCGATCAAGCTGGCGCTCCAGTCGCTCGGCGTCGGCCCCGGCGACGAGGTCGTCACGGTGTCCAACACCGCGGCCCCCACCGTGATCGCGATCGACTCGGTGGGCGCCACCCCGGTGTTCGTCGACGTCCACCCGGACAGCTATCTCATGGACACCGAGCAGGTGGCCGCCGTCCTCACGCCCCGGACCCGGTGCCTGCTCCCCGTCCACCTCTACGGGCAGTGCGTCGACCTGGCACCCCTGGAGGCACTCGCCGCCGAGCACGGCCTGGTCCTCGTCGAGGACTGCGCCCAGGCCCACGGCGCCCGCCGCGACGGACGGCTGGCCGGCACTACCGGGGACGCCGCCGCCTTCTCCTTCTACCCGACGAAGGTGCTCGGCGCCTACGGCGACGGCGGGGCCGTAGTGACCTCCCGGGACGACGCCCACCGTGCCCTGCGCCGGCTGCGCTACTACGGCATGGAGGAGCGGTACTACGTCGTCGGCACCCCGGGCCACAACTCCCGGCTCGACGAGGTGCAGGCCGAGATCCTGCGGCGCAAACTGGGCCGCCTCGACACCTACGTACAAGGGCGGCAGGCCGTCGCCCGCCGCTACGAGGAGGGGCTCGGCGACACCGACCTGGTGCTGCCGCACACCGTCCCCGGCAACGAGCACGTGTACTACGTCTACACGGTGCGCCACCCCCGGCGCGACGACATCATCAAGGCCCTGAAGACGTACGACATCGAACTGAACATCAGCTATCCCTGGCCGGTGCACACGATGTCCGGCTTCGCCCACCTCGGCTACCCGGCGGGCTCGCTGCCCGTCACCGAGGAACTGGCGGGCCAGATCTTCTCGCTGCCCATGTACCCGGCCCTCGCGCCGGACATCCAGGACAAGGTGATCAGCGCGGTGCGTGACGTGCTGGACAGCCTCTGAGCCCGTGCGGCGGGCCCGCCCCGGCCCGCCCCGCGCACACCGAAGGCCCGGCGGAGGGATCCCGCCGGGCCTTCGGTGTGCGCAGGGGCGCTCTCAAGAGGTCACCCGGTGGAGTCGGCCGCCCGCAGTGCGCGCCAGCACGCCACCAGGCTCCGGGCCTGCACGTTGAGGTAGTGGCTGTGCCGCAGCAGCTGCGTCAGCTGGTCCATGGTCAGCCACCGGTAGTCGGGGTGGCCGGGATCCTCGGGGACGTCGCTGTCCACGATCAGATAGCGGTTGCGGGCGTGGAAGAAGCGGCCGCCCTCCTCGGAGAGCACGGCCTCGTAGCGGATGCGCCCGGGCCCGGCGGCCAGCACCTCGTCGAGATGGCGGGGCCGGGCCGCGGGCGGCAGCCAGGCGTAACTGTCCGGCACGCACTGCACGGTCGGCGCCAGTTCCACCACGTCCGCATAGCCCGGCTCGGTGCGGGCGTGCAGCAGGACGTGCGGCTCCCCGCCGATCTCCCGGGTCAGGAAGGCGATGACGCCCGTGCCGCGCGGCTCGATCATCGGCTGGCGCCAGGTGCCGACCTCACGGCCCGCGGCCGTCACGGAGACCCCGATGACGTCGAAGAAGCCGCCGCTCTCGTGCGCGTAGCCCATCTCGCCGTGCCGCCACTCGTCGAGCGCGTTGAGGGCGATCCGCTCGGTGTGCACCGACGCCAGCGAGCGGGCGCCGGCGATCCAGCTCAGTACGTCGGTCATCCCGTGCAGGGCGCCGTCCGGCCGCGCGGCGTGCGGCAGACAGGCCAGTACGGTGCGCGCGTCCATGTTGATGATGTCGTCGCGCGACAGCAGCCGGTACAGCTGCCCGAGCGTGAACCAGCGGAAGCCCTCCAGGACCTCCACCTCGGTGGTCGTCTCCACCACCATGTTGCGGTTGCGCTTGCGGTAGAACCAGGCGCCCTGCTCCGACTGCCGGACGTCCGCGAGCACCCGGTGCCGCGAGGTGTCCCGGAAGTAGTCCACGTACGGCACGGGCTTGCCCTTGTGGACGCCGGTGTAGTTGCTGCGGGTCGCCTGCACGGTGGGGGACAGCTGCAGTCCGCCGGGGTTGCCCGGTTCGGCCTTGGCCTGCATCAGGAAGTGCGGGACCCCGTCGAACTCCTTGATCAGGATGCCGAGGATGCCCACCTCGGGCTGGTCGATGATGGGCTGGTCCCACCAGGGCACGGCGTTGCCGGGATCGTGCACCCGAAGGCCGTGGACCGTGAAGAACTTGCCGCTGCGGTGCCGCAGATCACCGGTGACCGGGGTCTGGTACCACTGGTCGAGGGCCGCCAGCGGTATCCGCTCGGCCGTCGTGTAGATCTGCTCCCCGTACTCGGCGAACCAGTCGTCGAATCCGGCGAGATCGGTCCGCGGGCTCTCCACCGCCGCGGCCGACCTGGCGATACGGGCCGTCACATCGGCCATCTGAACTCCTCGTCGTGGATGGAAGCGTGGAGGGGCGTACGCGGCTCGCCCGGCGCGGCCGTTCAGTCGGCGGGGGTCTCCCAGGTCGCCCGCATCGCCTCGGCCAGCGGGATCCGGGGCTTCCAGCCGAGCAGTTCGCCGGCCAGCCGGATGTCGGCCAGGGTCCAGCCGCCGCCCTTGCTGGCGATGGGCCCGTCCTCGACCCGGATCGCCTGCGGCGGCAGCCCCGAGGCGGCGACCAGCAGGTCCACCAGCTCGCGCATGGCGGTGGCCTCGCCGCGGCCGATGTTGACGACCTGTCCGGTGGCCGGTGACGCCACGCCGAGGACCACGGCCTCGGCCAGGTCGCGCACGTCGATGAAGTCCCGCCGCGCGTCCGCGACCCGCAGTGTCACCGGGTCGCTCGCGTCCGCGGCCCGCAGCCGGTCGACGACCGCCCCGAGGAAGCTGGCCCGGGTGGTGCGGGGGCCGCACACGTTCACCGCGCGCAGCACCAGCCCGTCCACGCGGCCCGCCCTGGTGGCGTCGAGCACCAGCTCGGAGCCGGCCAGCTTGGTGCGCGCGTACATGGTGGCCGGCCGGGGCTCCAGGTCCTCGCCGATGGCGAGCGGCTCGGCCACCGGACCGTACTCGTGGATCGAGCCGACATGGATCAGCCGCGGGCGGTCGTCCATCAGGGTCACGGCCTTCACCAGCCGCTCGACCAGGGTGATGTGGGCGTACCGCATCTCCTCCTCGGTCGTGCCCCAGCCGCCCGTCACGTTGACCACGGTGCTCACCCGGTGCCGGGTGAGCAGCCGCGCGAGTTCGGCGGGCGGGACCGCCGCCACGTCGAGGCCGGCGAAGACGTGCCCCGCCGCCGCGGGCCCGCCGCGCCGGGCGACGGCGAGTACCTCGTGTCCCTCGCGGGCCAGCGCGGCGCTCACACAGCGGCCGACGCAGCCGGTGGCCCCGAGCACCGCGACCCGGGACCCCTCGGCCGGCGGCCGACCGCTCAGGGCCGCCACAGTGCGGCCTCGATCCGACGGCACTTGTCGTACTCCGGCAGGCCGCCCTCCGCCCGCACCTGGGCGAGCAGGGGCGCGGCCGTGTCCCGCGCGGACAGCAGGGGTGCCACGTCCGTCGGGATGGGCAGGCCGAGCGCCGGGTCCAGCGGGGACAGGGACAGCTCGTGCTGGGCCTCGTAACTCCCGGAGAGCATGTACGACATCACCGTGTCGTCCTCCAGGGCGATGAAGGCGTGTCCGACGCCGACCGGGAAGTACATGGCGCCGAAGGTCTCCTGGTCGAGCACGGAGGAGTCCCAGCGGCCGAAGGTGGGCGAGCCGACGCGGATGTCCACCACGATGTCGATGGCACGGCCCCGGGCGCAGTACACGTACTTGGCGACGCCCGGCGGGGTGACCGTGTAGTGGATGCCCCGGACGGTGCCGCGCCTGGACCTGCTGTGGTTGGACTGCGCGACGGGGAAGAGGGGGTGTCCCAGGGCCTCCACGAACGCCGGTTCCTGGTACGGCGAGGTGAACAGGCCGCGGTCGTCCTCGAAGACGGGCGGGTTGAAGGCGTACGCGCCGGACACGGCGAGTTCGCGGAACCTCACGGCGGTGGTCATCTACAGCTCCCCCCGGACGGTGTCGCCGGCGGTCGCGGTCGCCGGTGTGCGGCGGGTCGCGCGGTGTTCCGCCACGAGTTTCTCCAGCACCGGGACGATGTCGTTGGGGCTCGGCGTCCCCACCATCTCCCGGCGGATCCGCGCGCAGTTCTCCGCGAACGACGGCTCGTCCAGCAGCCGCAGCACGTGGTCGCGCAGGTCCTGCGCGGTGTAGTGGTCGACGTCGTGCAGATAGAGACCCGCGCCGGTCTTCTCCAGCTGCTTCGCCTTGTGGATGGTGTCCCAGACCATGTCGGGCACGATCAGCTGCGGGACCCCGTGCGCGAGCGCCGTCTGGAAGGTGCCGCTGCCGCCGTGGTGGATGACCGCGGAGCAGGTCGGCAGCAGCGCGTTGAGCGGGACGAAGTCGACGGCCCGTACGTTGTCGGGGAGTTCGAGACCGGCGAGCTGCTTCTCGTTGAGGGTCGCGACCACCTCGACGTCCAGCTCCGCCAGCGCCGAGACGAGTTCGCCGATGGAGGCACGGTCGCCGTCCAGCACCTCGCGGTGGGCCACGCCAAGGGTCAGACAGATCCGGCGCTTCTTCGGCGGCTCGTGCAGCCAGTCAGGGATGACGGCCTGGCCGTTGTAGGGGATGTACCGCAGCGGGACGAACGGCTGCTTCACCGGGAACCGCATCGACGGCGGCACCGGGTCGATCGTCCACTGGCCGACCGCCACCTCCTCCTCGAACCCGGCGCCGTAGCGGCCGAGCGTCCAGGTCAGCCACTCGCGCAGCGGATCGTCCCGCTGCTCGGGCAGCCGCTCCGCCTGGAGGTCGAGGAAGGTCTCGCGCATCCGGCCCAGCAGGTCGAGCCCGAACAGCAGCCGGGCGTGGGCGGCGCCGGTGACCTGCGCGGCCACCGGTCCGGCGAAGGACAGCGTGTCCCAGACGACCAGGTCGGGCTGCCACTCGCGGCTGAACGCGACCAGGTCGTCGATCATGCGTTCCGGGCAGGAGTTCTGGAAGGCCATCGCCGTCATCGAGGTGAACACCCCGAGGACGTGGTCCCAGGTCAGCATCTCGGGACGGGTCTCCGTCATGTCCATCCCGGCTTCCGCCTGGCTCTCCATGATCTCGGCGTCGTCGCCCAGGCCCTCGTTGACCCGCTGCATCTGCTCCTCCAGGAGCAGCGGCTCACCGACGCACACGGCGGTCAGCCCGGTACGGGTGATGTCCTCCGCCAGGTCCGGCTGGCTGGCGACACGGACCTCGTGACCGGCGGTCTGGAGGGCCCAGGCCAGCGGGACCTGGGCATGCATATGGGACTTCGCGGCGAACGTGGTGAACAGGACCTTCATCGATCTCCCTCTTCGCAGAGCAGATGGTGGCGTGCGGCGGTTCTCACTGCCCGTCGTGGCCGACGTACCGGTGCTTCACCAGCCAGCCGGCCCCGTCTCCGGCCCCGTCCTCGCCTTCGTCGGCGACGAGGACGTCCTGGCACGACGTGCTCAGCCGGATCTGTGGAGCGGCGCCCGCCGCGGTCGACACGACCAGGGCGTCGTAGCCCGTGCGCACCGAACCGTCCGGGAACCGCCAGGCGGCCGGCAGGCCCAGCCAGTGCCGGCGGACCGTGCCGGCGGGCGCCGCGGGCCGGCCGCGCACCGCCGCCGCGATCGCCGCCCGGCCGCGCACAGGCTCGGCGAACGAGCTCTGGTCGAAGGCCCCGTCCTCGGCGAAGGTGTCCGCCCAGGCGTCCCCCTCGCCCTCGTCGAGGAGCCGCATCTGCCGGGCGTAGAACCGCTGGATCGAGGCGTACTCGGCGGGCGGCACCGCTTCGGACTTCGCCCGCCCCTCCGCGTACTCCTTGGCGTGCCGCATGGTGATCGTGCTGTTGCCGCCGAGCGCGTCCCGGATGAAGGTGCGGGCGTCGGCGGTGGTGGCGCCGGCGCCGAGGACCTTGCCGACGGCCGCGGCGTTGACGACCACGGTGTGCCGGGAGACGGCCACGCAGCCGGACGGGATCTCCCGCACCGTCCACTCACCGGTGTGCACCGACATCAGGGCCGGGGTCTGCAGCTGCTTGTACGAGATCCGCCCGTCGGGCAGGCAGATCCGCACCGAGGCCGTGGTGTGCGTCGAGCCGTCGGGCGTACGGGTGTCCATCTCCAGGTGCTGGACGTCGGGCGTGTCCTCCTTCAGCAGCACCCGGGCGACGTGCGGCAGCCGCTCCTGCCACTCGCCCGCGTCGTGCAGGAAGTCCCGGACCTCCTGCGCCGGGGCGTCGATCCGCACCGAGTCCTCGAAGGTGTACGGGGCTTCGTCGGTGCCGGTGCGCAGCGCGGCGGACTCCAGCGCGGCCAGCTCGGCGCCGCTGTTGCGCTCGATCGCCTCCAGGATCCAGCTGACGTTGCGCTCCAGGCCGTCCACCGCCCGGAAGTCGTGCAGCAGCCGCACCCGGCTGCCGCCGCCGGGGAGCGCCTCGACGATCCACTCGCCGCCCATCGCGGCGACGGGGTCCTGGGAGACCTCCTGGCGGAAGCGGATCCGCAGCCCGTCGCGGTCCAGGGTCCGCCGCGAGGTCCAGGACTTGACCTCGCCGTTGGCGGTGGCCCAGATCCGCAGCCGCTCCTCGTCGTCCGAGCGCTCCAGATACTCCACGTGCAGGCTCGGCGGGAAGACGAACGGCCAGTCCTGCGCCCGCTCCACCAGGCCGAAGACGGCCTCCGGGGCGGCGGCCACCGTGATCGTGTGCTCGGTCCTGTGCGTCTCGTGCTGCGTCTCGTGCGCCATGCTGATCCCCTCTGTCCGCCCGGTCCGCCCGGTCCCCGGGCTGTCCGCCCGCGGCCGGGCGGCCGGGCCCGCTGTCAGTAGTTGCCGAGCCCGCCGCAGACGTTCATCGCCTGGGCGGTGATCGACGCGGCCGTCGGGGAGAGCAGATAGCCGACGAGCCCGGCGACCTCGTCCGGCGTGGAGTAGCGGCCGAGGGGGATCTTCGCCTCGAACTTCTCCAGCACCTCGTCCTCGGTGATGTCCCAGGCGCCCGCGTAGCCCTGGCGCACCCGCTCGGCCATCGGCGTCTCGACATAGCCGGGGCAGACGGCGTTGACGGTGATGCCCGTCTTCGCCAGTTCCAGGCCGAGGGCCTTGGTGAAGCCGACCACGCCGTGCTTCGACGCCGAGTAGGGCGCTCCCAGCGCCACGCCCTGCTTGCCGCCCGTCGAGGCGATGCTGACGATCCGTCCGGTGCTCAGCTCCAGCATTCCGCCGGTCGTCAGCACCTCCCGGGTCATCCGGAAGACGCTGTTCAGGTTGGTGTCGATCACGTCGAGCCACAGCTCGTCGGGTATCTGCGCGGTGTGGCCGCCACCGCTGCGGCCAGCGTTGTTCACCAGGACGCCGACGGGGCCGAACCGGTCCCTGGCCTCCTGGACGAAGGCGCGTACCCGCGCGGTGTCCCGTACGTCGCAGGAGGCGCCGTCGACCTCGTGGCCGGCCTCGCGCAGTTCCTTGACGGTGTGGGCGACCCGGTCGCCGTCGCGGGCGCAGATGAAGACCCGCGCCCCGCCCTCGGCCAGGCTCCGGGCCACGGCGAGACCGATCCCGCTGGTGGCACCGGTGACGATGGCGACGCTCTCTGCTGCTGGCGGCATGACGGCTCCTCAGCGGTCCCTGCGGGGTGGCTGCGACGGGTGTCTGTGACGGATGGCTGCGACGGGTGTCTGCCACGGACGTCCGTGGTGGAGGTCCGTGGTGGGTGCCCGTGATGGGTGTCCGCTCCGGATGCCGGACGACAGCGAGGGTTTCAGCGGCCGCTCGAATCACGCTCGACCCACGGCCCGGCCCGGGCTCCAGCGGCCTTCCACCCGCCTGCGAGACCAGGCACGCAGCGTGGAGCGACACGAACGATCGCACGATGTCAAGCGATGCCAGGTCACACGAACGGGTCAAAAACAGACCTGACAACACCGGGCAATACCGGGCAACACCGTTGAACGAGGAGGCCATTGATGACGGATCACGAGCCAGACGCCAGGGAGGCCGGCGCCGTGACCTTCGTGAACACCTTCACCGTGCACGCCGAACCCGAGGTGTTCGAGAAGGAGTTCGCGCGGACGTCCGCGTTCATGGCGCGGCAGCCGGGCCTGATCCGGCACACGCTCTCCCGGCACGCGGAGCGGCCCGGCCAGTACGTCAACGTCGCCGAGTGGCGGGACGTCGCCTCGTTCCGCGCGGCCGTCTCGCACGCCGACTTCCAGCCGCACGCCGGCGCGCTGCGCGCCCTCGCCGAAAGCCGGCCGGAACTGTATCTGGCCCGGCAGCGCCGCGACGGCACAGCGGAGTCCGGGGGGCCGGCGTCCGAGGGCCCCGCGCTCGACGGGGCGGCCGGCACGGGGGAGGGGATATGACCGCCCGGCGGGTGGTGATCACCGGCCTCGGAGTGATCGCCCCGGGCGGCATCGGCACGAAGGCGTTCTGGGAACGCATCGTCTCCGGAGTCTCCGCGACCAGGACCATCACGGCCTTCGACGCGACGCCGTTCCGCTCCCGGATGGCTGCCGAATGCGACTTCGACGGGGCCCGCCACGGACTGTCGGCCCGGGACACCGCCCGGCTGGACCGCGCCTCCCAGTTCGCCCTGGTCGCCGCCCGCGAGGCGCTGGCCGACAGCGGCGTCGAGATCGACGGGAGCAACGCGCACCGGACCGGCGTCAGCCTCGGCTCCGCCGTCGGCTGCACGCTGAAACTGGAGGAGGAGTACGTCGCCCGCAGCGACGGCGGCAAGCGGTGGCTGGTCGACCACGCGGCGGGCACCCCGTACCTCTACGACTACTTCGTACCCAGCTCGATGGCGGCGGAGGTCGCCTGGGAGGCCGGCGCCGAGGGCCCGGCCGCGCTCGTCTCGGCGGGCTGCACCTCCGGCCTCGACTCCCTGGGCCACGCCGTCGAACTCATCCGTGAGGGCAGCGCCGACATCATGATCGCCGGGGGCAGCGACGCCCCCATCGCGCCGATCACCGTGGCCTGCTTCGACGCCATCAAGGCCACCTCGCCGCGCAACGACACCCCCGGCCACGCCTCCCGGCCCTTCGACCGGACCCGCAGCGGCTTCGTCCTGGGCGAGGGCGCCGCCGTCCTCGTACTGGAGGAACGGGAGTCGGCCCTGCGGCGCGGGGCGCAGGTGTACGCCGAGATCGCCGGCTTCGCCGCCCGCGCCAACGCCCACCACATGACCGGACTGCGTCCCGACGGCCTGGAGATGGCCGCCGCCATCACCGGCGCGCTCGACGACGCCCGGATCGACCGCGAGACCGTCGGCTACGTCAACGCCCACGGCACGGCCACCCGGCAGAACGACATCCACGAGACGGCTGCCATCAAGCACAGCCTGGGCGAGCACGCCCACCGCGTCCCGGTCAGCTCCATCAAGGCGGTCATCGGCCACTCGCTCGGCGCCGTCGGCTCCATCGAGGCCGCCGCCTCCGCCCTGGTGATCCGGCACGGCGTGATTCCCCCCACGGCGGGACTGCACGAACCGGACCCCCAACTCGACCTCGACTACGTGCCGTTGACCGCCCGCGACCAGCCCGTCGACACCGTGCTGACGGTGGGCAGCGGCTTCGGCGGCTTCCAGAGCGCGATGGTGCTCACCGCGTCCGAAGGGAAGCGCCCATGACCACCGCGCCCACGACCGCCCGGCCGACGACCACCGCGGCCGGGACCGCCAGGGCCGTGGTCACCGGGGTCGGCGTGCTCGCGCCCAACGGGATCGGGGCCGAGGAGTACTGGGCGGCGACCCTGCGCGGGGAGAGCGGCATCGCCCGCATCACCCGCTTCGACCCCTCCTCGTACCCCTCCCGGCTGGCCGGGGAGGTCACCGGGTTCTCGGTGCGCGACCACATCCCCAGCCGGCTCGTGCCGCAGACCGACCGCACCACGCAGTTCGCCCTCGCGGGCGCCGACTGGGCGCTCGCCGACGCAGGGCTGAACGCCGACAGCCTGCCCGCCGACGAGCGCGGGGTGGTCACCGCCAGCGCCTCCGGCGGCTTCGAGTTCGGCCAGCGCGAACTGGGCCACCTGTGGGGCAAGGACCCCAAGCACGTCAGCGCGTACATGTCCTTCGCCTGGTTCTACGCGGTCAACTCGGGCCAGGTGTCCATCCGGCACGATCTGCGCGGGCCCACCGGGGTCCTCGTCACCGACCAGGCGGGCGGCCTCGACGCGGTCGCCCAGGCCAGGCGCCGCATCCGCAGGGGCACCCCGCTGATGCTGACGGGCGGCATGGACGCCTCGCTGTGCCCGTACGGGCTCGCCGCGCAGATCTCCGCGGGCATCCTCAGCGGGAGCGAGGACCCGACCCGCGCCTATCTGCCCTTCGACGCCGCCGCCGACGGCCATGTGCCCGGCGAGGGCGGAGCGATCCTCACCCTGGAGGACGCGGACCGGGCCCGGGAACGCGGGGCACGGGTCCACGGGGAGATCGGCGGGTACGCCGCCACCTTCGACCCCCGCCCGGGCTCGGGCCGCCCCTCCAACCTGGAACGGGCCGTCCGCGGGGCGCTGGACGACGCCGGACTGCGGCCCGGTGACATCGCGTTCGTCCTCGCGGACGGCGCCGGTGAACCGGAACCCGACCGCGTCGAGGCCCAGGCCCTGACCGCGGTCTTCGGGCCCGGCGGTGTACCGGTCACGGTCCCCAAGACCATGACGGGACGCCTCTACTCGGGCGCCGCGCCGCTCGATCTCGTCACGGCCCTGTTCGCCCTGCGGGACGGCGTCGTCCCGCCGACGGTCCACGTCGAGGAGACCACGGGCCACGACATCGACCTGGTGACCGGCGCCCCGCGGCCCGTCACGGGAGACGCCGCGCTGGTACTGGCGCGGGGCCGCGGGGGCTTCAACAGCGCCATGGTCGTACGCGGTCCCGCGGCGGCCTGAGACCCATCCACCACCCCTTACCGAGGAGACGTCATGTCCGCTTTCACCACCGAGGACCTGTTCAAGATCATGCGTGAGTGCGCGGGCGAGGAGGAGGCCGTCGACCTGTCGAGCGCCGCCGCGGAACAGGAGTTCGCCCTGCTCGGCTACGACTCCCTGGCCCTCATGGAGGCGATCAGCAGGGTCGAGCGCGGCCACGGCATCACGCTGCCCGAGGAGACGCTCGGCGAGGCGCTGACCCCCGCGGCGTTCGTCGCCGCCGTGAACGCCGCGCTCGCCGACCGCATGCCCGCGGCGGGGGCCGCCTGATGACCGAGGCGGGCGCCGGCGCCGGGGGAACTCCCGCCGTGGAGAGTCCCGCGCCGGACATCCGGATCGCGGGGTGCGCGGTCTGGCTGCCGCCGCGCACCCCGGTCGCGGACGCCGTCGCGGCCGGGCTGTGCGACGAGGCCCTGGCCACGGCCACCGGCATGCTGTCGGTGGCCGTGGCGCAGGACGAGCCGGCCCCCGAGATGGCGGCCCGCGCGGCCCGGACCGCCCTTGAGCGGTCCGGCCTCCGGCACGCGGGCACCGACTCCGGTTCCGGCACCGGCTCCGACCGCGAGTCCCGCTCCGGTGGCGTGCCCGGCTCCGGTGATGCGTCGGGCTCCGGTGACGTGTCGCTGATCCTGCACGCCAGCTTCTTCTACCAGGGGCACGACCTGTGGGCGCCCGCCTCGTACGTCCAGCGCGCCGCCGTCGGCAACCGGTGCCCCGCGATCGAGCTCGGCCAGGTCTCCAACGGGGGCATGGCCGGGCTCGGGCTCGCGGTCGACCATCTGCGGGCCGGACCGGCGGCCGGAGAGCCGGACCGCCGGGTCCTGCTGACGACCGGCGACGCCTTCCGCCCACCCGGCTTCGACCGCTGGCGCAGCGACTCCGGCACCTTCTACGGGGACGGGGGCACCGCCCTCGTGCTGTCCTCGGCGGAGGGCTTCGCGCGGATCCGGGGCCTGGCCACCGTCTCCGTGCCGGAGCTGGAGGGGATGCACCGCGGTGACGACCCGTTCGGCCACGCCCCGTTCAGCCACCGGCCGGTGGTCGACCTGGACGCCTGCAAGAAGGACTTCCTGGCCACCCACCGGGTGCCCCAGGTGATCGCGGCGAGCGGAGCCGCGCAGGACGCCGCCGTCGAACGGGCCCTCGCCGCCGCCGGGGTCACGCTCGCCGACGTCGACCGGTTCGTCCTGCCCCACCTGGGCCGCAAGCGGCTGCGGGCGGGACACCTCGCCCGCTTCGGCATCGCGGAGGAACGCACCACCTGGGAGTGGAGCCGCGGCATCGGGCACCTCGGCGCCGGCGACCAGATCGCCGGGTTCGACCACCTGGTCGCGTCCGGGAGCCTCGGCGCGGGGGACCTCGTCGTGTGGATGAGCGTGGGCGCCGGGTTCACCTACTCCTGCGCGGTCGTCGAAATGCTCGAACGGCCCGCCTGGGCGGCCACGACACCACCCCCGACCTCTGTAGGAGGCGCCGCATGACCGCCGAACGCCCGCTGCCCGTGGCCCTGTTGCTGCCGGGCCAGGGCTCCCAGCATCCGCTGATGGCCACGGGCCTGTACGGGTACGAGCCGGTGTTCACCGCGGCGATGGACGAGTTCTTCGACGCGGCGGGCCCCGAGGGCGGTCCGCTGCGCGAGGACTGGCTGGCCGAACGGCCCGCCACGGAACTGGACCACGTCACCCGCTCGCAGCCGCTGCTCTTCGCGGTGGACCTCGCGCTGGGCCGACTGGTGCTGAGCTGGGGCGTGCGCCCGGCCGCCCTCCTCGGGCACAGCATCGGGGAACTGGCCTCGGCGGTGCTGGCCGGGGTGTTCGGCACACGGGACGCGGTGGGCCTGGTGCTCGACCGGGTCGGGCGGCTGGCGAAGGCCCCGCCGGGCGGCATGCTCGCGGTCGCCGCGTCCACCGCGGAGGTGGAGCCGTATCTGAGCGGGGACGTGGTCGTGGGCGCGGTCAACGCCCCGCGCCAGACCATCCTGGCCGGCCCTGACGGACCGCTGGACAAGGCCGGCCGCGCGCTCGGGGAGGCCGGGTTCGTGTGCCGCCGGGTCCCCTCGCTCAGCGCCTTCCACAGCCCCATGCTGGAACCGGCCTGCCAGGGCACGGCCGAACGCTTCGCAGCGGTGCCCAAGAACACCCCCTCCCCGCCGGTCCACTCGGCGTACACCGCCGCCCCGTTGACGCGGGCCGACATCGACGACCCGTCCTTCTGGGCACGGCAGCCCGTGGCGCCGGTGCTGTTCTGGCCCGCGCTGGAGGGGCTGCTGGCGACGGGCGATCACCTGCTGGTGGAGGTGGGTCCCGGACAGGGCCTGTCCCAGGTGGCCCGCCGCCACCCGGCCGTCCGGCGGGGCACGAGCACGGTGGTGTCCCTGCTGCCGGCCCGACCGGGCCCACCGGAGGCGGACCGGGCCGCGATCGAGGCCGCGGTGGCGCGCATCACGGCGGCGGGACACGCCGTCACGACCGCAGCCCACCCGCACCCCGCGCCGACCGCCTGACGGCACGTACGGCGGCGCGGCGCCGCACCCCCGCGTGCAGTCGCACCCCGCATACAGCCGTACACCGCTGACGCCCCGCCCCCGGTCATTGCACGGGGGCGGGGCGTCGGCTTCGTCACCTGCGGGCCGGTGGGGGCTGGTCGCGCAGTTCCTCGCGCCCCTGAGGGGCGGGCGTGGGCTTGGTTTTCTGCGGGGCGGTGGGGGCTGGTCGCGTAGTTTCCCGCGCCCCTGAGGGGCGCGAGGGCGTGATCAGGTGCGTACGGTCGCCGTGACGTACCGGACGGGTGTGTCGATCGTGAGCGGCCCGTCCCCGTCCCGCATCGCGTCGAGCGAGGTGATCAGCCGCTCGCGCAGCTGCTGCCGCTTGTCGTCCGCGAGGTGGTTCCAGAGCAGACGCATGCCCTGCGTGTGCGACCAGTCCACCCAGGCCGTCCCGGACTCGGCCACCAGCCGGACGGACTCGTCGACGACGGACACGTCCTGGAAGCCCGCCTTCTCCAGGGTGCGGGCGAGGTCGGCCGGGTCCGCGAGCCAGCTGTTGAAGCGCTGCGAGAGCCGCTCGGGCTGCCACTGCGGCGGCAGGTCGAGCAGCAGCTCGCGCGGGATGAGTTCGGTGAACACCGGCGGGAGGAAGGGGAAGGTGTCCTCGCTGAACACCGGGCTGGTGAAGGCGAGCCGCCCGCCGGGGGAGAGCAGCGGCGCGTACCGGGCCAGTGCCGCGGGCGCGTCGGGCAGGAAGATGACGCTGTAGCTGCCCAGGACGACGTCGAAGGAGCCCGGTTCGAAGTCGGGGTGCTCCCCGTCCATCACCCGCAGCTCGACCGTGCCGGCATCGCGCAGCGCGGCCTCCTTCGCGGCCTCCTCGATCATCGCCTCGGCGACGTCGATGCCCACGACACGGCCCGTCGCCCCCACCCGCTCGGCCGCGGGGAAGACACAGGCTCCCCGGCCGCAGCCGACGTCGAGGACCCGTGCGCCCTCGCCGGGGGCCGCGCGTTCCACCAGGCGCCGGCCCATCGGAGTGAAGAACTCCACGCCGAGCCGGTCGTAGGACGCCGCGGCGCTGTTGAAGGCCGCCGCCACTTCGGATTTGTACGTGGACGTGTCCACTGAATCTCCCGCTCTCTCGGTGGACACACCACTTTTCCCCGCCGGTCTCGGGCACGGATGGAGAGGCCTTGGAGTGCCACTGGACCGCCGCTGGACACAAAGCAAAGAAGTCCCCGGGAGGCCGATCCGCTCTTGTTCCGGAGGATCGCGTCTCCTAAGAATTGATTCCGGAACGGACCGCCGCACCGGTTCCGGATCGGCGGTGACCGATTCAGCGTCGACAGCGGATGATTCGGGACCGATTTCGTACCGATTCGCGAGGAGAAAACGTGAGCGACCAGATAGCGAGCGTCCGGCGCCTGGTGGAGGCGTACAACACCGGGAAAACGGACGACGTGGCCGAGTACATCCATCCGGAATACATGAATCCGGGAACTCTGGAATTCACCTCGATGCGTGGCCCTGAGCTTTTCGCGATCAATGTCGCGTGGGTCAAGAGGACGTTCTCGGAGGACGCGCGCCTGGAGGAGGTGGCCATCGAGGAGAACGGCGACTGGGTGCGCGCCCGGCTGGTGCTCTACGGGCGGCACGTCGGCGAGATGGTCGGCATGGCCCCCACCGGTCGGCTGTTCTCCGGTGAGCAGATCCACCTCCTCCACTTCGTCGACGGCAAGATCCATCACCACCGCGACTGGCCCGACTACCAGGGCACCTACCGCCAGCTCGGTGAGCCGTGGCCGGAGAAGGAGCACCGCCGTCCGTGACGGCGGATTCCTCGAAGGCCACGGATCAGGGGTAGGGGGAGGCGCGATGGAATTCGGTGTGCTGGGACCGCTGTACGTCCGGGTGGACGGGGAGACGACCGCCCCGAGCGCCCCGAAGCTGCGGAACGTACTGGCGATGCTGCTCGTCCACACGGGGCAGGTGGTGCCCGTGCCCTCGCTGGTGCGGGATCTGTGGGACGACGATCCACCCGTCAGCGGTCTGACCACGCTGCAGACGTACATCCTGAACCTGCGCAAGATGTTCTCCGCGGTCACCGGGCTGACCACCGACGAGGTGGCCCGCGACATCCTGGTGACCAGGGCGGGCGGATACGTGCTGGCCGCCGAGGCGGGCACGCTCGACCTGCACCGCTACCGCCGGCTGGTGACCTCCGGCCGGGAGGCGCTGGTGCGCGGCGACGACGCGGCCGGGGTACGGGACCTGAACGAGGCGCTGCTGATGTGGCGGGGCCCCGCGCTGGTCGACGTACCGGCCGGGCGGGTGCTGGAGAGCCGGCGCCGGCAGCTGGAGGAGTCCCGGCTCGCCGCCTTCGAGTACCTGGTCGACGTGGAGCTGCGGCTCGGCATGTACCGCGAGGTGTTGGCCGAGCTGGCGGCCCTCACGGTGGAGAACCCGCTGCACGAGGGCCTGCACGGCCAGTACATGTGGGCCCTGCACCTCAGTGGCCGCAGGGCGCAGGCGCTGCAGGTCTTCCACCGGCTGCGGGGCGCGCTGGTCGCGGGCCTCGGACTGGAACCGGGGCCCCAGGTGCAGCGGCTGCACCGGGCGGTGCTGAACGCGGACACCGACTTCGAGCCCCGTTTCGCGGTGGGCCGGGCCCCGGTCGCGGTTCCGGCCAGCGCGTTCGGCGGGGCACGCCCCTACTGACGTACCGGTGTCCCTACGGAGTACCGGTACTCAAATTTGATTGCGCCGCCGGGTCCAGCGTGACTAGGGTGGTAGCTAGACAAATTTGATTAGTTCGGAGGGGTCATGCCGGAGGAGCACGAGGCGGAGCAGCAGGAGCAGTCGGAACAGCCGGAACAAGTGGGGCAGTCGGAACAGCCGGAGGAGGCGCCCGTCGACAGTCCGACGGGCTGGGTCGCGGCGCACATCCGCCGCTACGACCGCAGCGGCGGCAAGGAGGGGGCGAAGTGGTACGGGCTCGACACCCTGCTTCTCACCACCCGCGGCCGGAAATCGGGAAAGCTGCGCCGCACCGCGGTGATCTACGGCCGCGACGGCGACAACGTCGTCGTGGTCGGTTCGAACGGCGGAAAGCCCGAGCATCCGCTCTGGTATCTCAATCTCGTCGCCTCGCCCGAGGCTCATGTCCAGATCGGTGAGGAACATCTCGACGTGCGCGCCCGTACCGCGACCGCCGAGGAGAAGCCGGATCTCTGGAAGCTCATGACGGGGCTTTTCCCGCAGTACAAGAGTTACCAGAAGAAGACCACCAGGGAAATTCCCGTGGTGATTCTGGAGCCCGTCGAGCCGTAACCGCCGACGGTGCACGTCAGACATTGCATGCACGGAAAGGAAAGGTGTCTGTGTTGAACGAATTCACGCGCCGTGGATTCCTCGGCAGCGCGGCGGCGGTCGGCGGGGTCACTGTGGTCACCACGGCCGTCCCCGGTGTCCAGGCCGCCGAGGCCGCCGTCCCGGAAGCGGCACAGGGCGGCGCGTGCGGCGCCAGGACCGGGCTCGTCCAGGTGGACCGGACGGACCGGCGTTACCAGGACCTGGTCAGCCGGGGATTCAACGGACGGTTCCGCGGCAGACCCGACGCCGTGTACGTCGTGCACACGGCGGACCAGGTCGTCGACGCGGTGAACCGGGCCCTGGACGCGGGACAGCGGATCGCCGTGCGCAGCGGCGGCCACTGCTTCGAGGGCTTCGTGGACGACCCCGCCGTGCGGGCCGTCATCGACATGTCCGAGATGCGGCAGGTCTTCTACGACTCCGCCAAGCGGGCGTTCGCCGTGGAACCCGGGGCCACCCTCGGAGAGGCGTACCGCACCCTGTACCTCGACTGGGGCGTGACCATCCCGGCGGGCGTCTGCCCGCAGGTGGGCGTCGGCGGGCATGTCCTCGGCGGCGGGTACGGCCCGCTCTCCCGCCGCGACGGAGTGGTGGCCGACCACCTCCACGCCGTCGAGGTCGTCGTCGTGGACGCCTCCGGCCGGGCCCGCAAGGTCGTGGCCACCAGCGCGGCCGGCGACCCCAACCGCGAGCTGTGGTGGGCCCACACCGGGGGCGGCGGCGGCAACTTCGGCATCGTCACCCGGTACTGGTTCCGTACGCCCGGAGCCACCGGAAACGACCCGTCGGGGCTGCTGCCCAAGGCGCCGAAGTCGACCCTGCGGCACCTCGTGACCTGGGAGTGGTCCGCCCTCACCGAGAAGGCGTTCACCCGGATCATCGACAACCACGGGGCCTGGCACCAGCGCAACAGCGCCGCCGACACCCCGTACGCCAGTCTGCACAGCGTCTTCTACCTCAACAGCAAGGCGGCCGGACAGATCCTGCTGGACGTCCAGATCGACGGCGGACTGGACGGCGCCGAGGGGCTGTTGAACGACTTCGTGGCCGCGATCAACGAGGGCACGGGCGTGGAGCCCGCCGTCCAGCGGAGCACGGAACCGTGGCTGCGCGGCACGCTGGCCAACAAGTTCGACACCGGCGGGTTCGACCGGACCAAGTCCAAGGGCGCGTATCTGCGCAAGCCGTGGACCGCGGCCCAGGCCGCCACCCTCTACCGCTATCTGAGCGCCGACACCCAGGTGTGGGGCGAGGTCTCGCTCTACTCGTACGGCGCGAAGGTCAACTCCGTTCCGGAGACGGCCACCGCCACCGCCCAGCGCGACTCCATCATCAAGGTGTGGATGTCGGCCACATGGATGGATCCCACACAGGACGACGCCAACCTCGCCTGGATCCGGGAGATCTACCGCGACGTCTTCGCCACCACCGGCGGCGTCCCGGTGCCCGGCGACCGTACCGAGGGCACCTTCATCAACTACCCCGACATCGACTTGGCCGACCCGGAGTGGAACACCTCCGGAGTGCCGTGGCACACCCTCTACTACAAGGGGAACTACCCGCGCCTGCAGAAGGTCAAGGCCCGCTGGGACCCCAGGAACGTCTTCCGGCACGCGCTGTCCGTGCGGCTGCCCGACTGACGGCGACGTGACGACGGGACGACGTGACGACGGGAGGGGGGGGGGGGGGGCGGGGCGGGGGGGCCGCCCCCCCCCCCCGCCGACCCCCCCGGCCCCGCGGCGCGGCCGGGCCCCACGCCCGCGCCCCC
>NZ_JBHXTO010000128.1:0-26553 GCF_042677425.1 Streptomyces sp. NPDC127119
TAAAACCGGGATATTCCCCCCCCCCCCCGTTTGCACAAACACCAAACCGGGCCCCCAACCGTGAACCGGTGGGCGCCCCTTCCGTTCGGGTCACTTGTTGATGTGGGCCCAGAACTCGTCGAACGAGAGCAGCTTGTCGCCGTTGAGGTCCTGGGCGGCGATGACGGCCTCGGCCACCGACTCCGTGACGTTCCAGTCCCCGCCCTGGGCCAGGGCCTTCTTGAACTCGGCGGCGGTGATGTA
This sequence comes from Streptomyces sp. NPDC127119, assembly GCF_042677425.1. Taxonomy (NCBI): domain Bacteria; kingdom Bacillati; phylum Actinomycetota; class Actinomycetes; order Kitasatosporales; family Streptomycetaceae; genus Streptomyces; species Streptomyces sp. NPDC127119. The sequence goes on from NZ_JBHXTO010000128.1 coordinate 244, forward strand.
GCCGTCCCCGTCCACGTCGATGCGCTCGAACGCCTTGCGTGCTTCCTCGATGTCCGCCACCGGACCCCGCCCCTTCGTGGTGCTTCACTGACGAGGTCAGATTAACGTTCCGCTCCGGCACGCGACGCGGCGACCACCCAGGTGCGGTTGCTTTCGCAGCCGCTCATGCTCTCGGCCCTGCCCGCCCCGTCACCGACTCAGGGGCTCCGCCCCCCCGACCCCCCGGTCCTCGAACGCCGGACAGGCTGAAGTGTTGCCGGCCCGGCGGATGTCTTTCAGCCCGTCCGGCGTTTGAGGACACAGTGACGGGAACGGGTAGGGGCGGCGAGGTCGAAACCCCCTACCGGTCGGCCACCCGCATCTCGAACCACGTCGTCTTGCCGCGCGGCAGGAGGTCGACCCCCCAGCGGTCGGAGAGTTTGTCCACCAGGAACAGGCCCCGGCCGCTGACGTCCGTGTCCTGGACCGGCATCAGACAGGGCAACCCCCGCGAGGGGTCGCGGACCTCGACCCGGATCCACCCGCGCCGGCGCCGCATCCGGAGCCCGAAGACCCGCGCCCCCGTATGCCGCACCGCGTTGCCCACGAGTTCCGACACCAGTAACACGGCGTCCTCGGTCATCTTCGGCGAGAGGCCCCACTGGCGGAGCACGACGACCTGGGTGAGCCGGCGCGCCGTGGCGGCGGACTCCGGCCGGGACGGCAGCGGTACCTCCGCCTCGGTGGGGTTGCCGAACAGTTCCAGCGCCTTCAGCGCGTGTTCGTCCTCGACAGCAGGCGACCAGCGCGCCGCGGTCGCACTCCCGTGCCGCCGCGGCTGTTCGATACCCTCCAGCCCCGCCATGCCCCCATCATGACCCCCGAAGGGGCCTCTCCGGGGGTGTTCCGGAGGAATACGCCCCCCGGAACCCATTGTTCCGCATCATCCGATTGACATATGCCATCGGCATCACAATGGCCCGGGCACCCCGTCCGGCCTGCGCGGACAGGGGCGTTCGGGGCAATCGCCCGCGCTCCCCCGCAAGAAAGCCTTAAGCCTGCCTTAAGGCTCGGATAAGCCGTCCCTCCGAGCCGGATCTCCACACGGACGGGTGATACATCGCGTCAACAGCAAGTGGACCGGCAGCGGTTTTCCAACAGCCACCGCGTCAGAGGAACTTCGCCTTGCCCGGACCCTCCTCGACGAAGCTCCGCATTCCCGACTCCCGGTCCTCCGTCGCGAACAGGCCCGCGAACCAGGTGCGTTCGACGGCGAGTCCGGTCTCGATGTCCGTCTCCAGGCCGACGTCGACGGACTCCTTGGCCGCGCGCAGCGCGAGCGCCGGTCCCTGCGCGAGTTTCGCGGCCCAGGCGTGCGCCTCGGTGTACACGTCGGCGGCCGGTACGACCTTGTCCACCAGGCCGAGCGTCAGGGCCTCGTCGGCCTTGACCATGCGGCCGGTGAAGATGAGGTCCTTCGCGCGGGAGGGGCCGATCAGCCGGGACAGGCGCTGGGTGCCGCCGGCGCCCGGGATCAGACCGAGGAGGATCTCCGGCTGGCCGAGCTTGGCGTTGTCCGCGGCGATCCTGTAGTCGGCGCACAGCGCCAGTTCGCAGCCGCCGCCGAGCGCGTAGCCGGTGACGGCGGCGACGACCGGCTTGGGGATGCGGGTGACGGCGGTGAAGGAGTCCTGGAGGGCCCGGGAGCGTAGGACCATGGCCGCGTGGTCCATGGCCTGCATCTCCTTGATGTCCGCGCCCGCCGCGAACACCTTCTCGCCGCCGTAGAGGATCACCGCGCGCACGTCCTCGCGGCGGGTGGCCTCCTCGGCGAGTTCCCTGAGCCGGTCCTGGGTGGCGACGTCCAGCGCGTTCATGGGCGGACGGTCGAGGCGGATCGTGCCGACGCCCTCGGCGACTTCGAGATGCACAGTCATGAGGGCAGGTTAACGAAGGCTAACGGCAACGGCCCCGGTGTGCTCCGTCACATCACGGACGGGCACACCGGGGCCGTACGGTCTCGGGAGAGGGGGTGCCGCGGTCGACGGCGCTCCCCTCAGCGCGAGGTCAGGCCTTCCACTTCTCCCACGACATGTTCCAGCCGTTGAGGCCGTTGTCCGGGTCGATGATCCGGTCGTTGGAGTTCTTCACGACCACCACGTCGCCGACGATCGAGCGGTCGAAGAACCACGCGGCCGGGGCTCCCCGGTCACCGCCGCCGCGCTGGTCGCGCAGGCCTATGCAGCCGTGGCTGGCGTTGTAGTTGCCGAAGGCGTCGCCGCCCCAGTAGTTGCCGTGGATGAACGTGCCCGAGTTGGACAGGCGCATCGCGTCCGGCACGTCCTTGATGTCGTACTCGCCGCCGTAGCCGACCGTCTCGCCGTTCATACGGGTCACCCGGAGGCGCTCGCTGATGACCATCTGGCCGTTCCAGGTCTCGTAACCCGCCTTGCCGGTCGTGACCGGGATGGTCTTGATGACCTTGCCGTCGCGCTTGACGGTCATCTTCTTGGTCTTGACGTCGACGGTGGAGACCTGGCTGCGGCCGATGGTGAACTTCACGGTCTTGGCCTGCTCGCCGTAGACACCGGGCCGGCCCTCGACACCGTCGAGGTTCAGGGTGACGGTGACCTTCGTACCGGACTTCCAGTACTCCTCGGGGCGGAAGTCGAGGCGGTCGTTGCCGAACCAGTGGCCCTCGACGTCGACCGCGGGTTCGGTCTTGATCCTGATCGCCTTCTCGATGTCCTCCGGGTGCGTGATGCCCCGGGTGAAGCGCACCGAGAAGGGCATTCCGACGCCGACCTTGGAACCGTCCTCCGGCGTGAAGATGCCGACGAACGTGTTCTTCGGGGTCAGCGTGGTGAACGCGGACTCCTCGGCGGCCTCACGGCCCTCGGAGTCCTTCGCCACCGCGTGGACCTTGTACTTGGTCGAGGCCGCGAGGTGGGCGGCGGGCGTCCAGCTGGCGCCCCCGCCGGTGATCTTCCCCTCGACCGGGTTGCCCTTGGTGTCCTCGACCTTCACCTCGGTCAGCTTGCCCTTGGCCGCCGTCACCTTCAGCGCGCCGCTGGTCCTGACGGCGTCGGCGCCGTCCTTCGGCGCGATGGTCACGACCGCCTGCGAGACCTTGGTGTCCGCCTGGCTGGAATCCTTGCCCTTGTCCTTGTCCCCGCCGGACCCGGAGTCCGAGTCCCCTCCTCCGCCGCACGCGGTCACGAGAAGCAGCAGCACCCCCAGCACAAGTGCCAGGGCTCCCTTGCCGCTTCGTGTCCGCGCGCCAACCGACGCCCCCGATATCGGTCGCCCGTTCAAGTTCGTTCTCCCCTCGCACGGCCTGTTCAGGCCCGTACTACGACGGCGCGTCCCGCGCACGCATCGCGCTAATTAATCACACTGCCAGGAGAGATGACCTCCCGGGAATGTCACCGTTCAGTCCCAACTGCTGGAGCCGGGAGCGCGATGGGGGCCCTTCCTGTGCGTACCCCTATGTCGGGCTACTTCACCGCTGAGCCCGCTTTCCAGGCTTTCCAGCCCATGTTCCACCCACCGAGGCCGTTGTCGGGAGCGACCTTCTTGTCATTGCTGCGGACGACCTCGACGACGTCACCGATGAGGCTGCGGTCGAAGAACCAGCCCGCCGGGGTCGCGGAGCTGCCGCCCTTCACATCGCGCAGTCCCACGCAGCCGTGGCTGACATTGGCCGTGCCGAACACGCCCTTGGCCCAGTAGTTGCCGTGCAGGAAGGTGCCGGAGGAGGTGAGGCGCACGGCGTGCGGGACGTCCGGGATGTCGTACTCGCCCTTGCCGTCGGCCCGTTTGAAGCCGACGGTGGCCCCGTTCATCCGGGTCACCTCCAGCATCTCGGTGATCACCATTTTCCCGTTGTACGTGGTGTTGCCGGGGGCTCCCGCGGTGATCGGGACCGTGGACAGGAGTTCGCCGTCGCGGCTCACCTTCATGGTGTGGGCGGCTGCGTCGACGACGCTGGTCTGGCTGCGGCCGACCGTGAAGGAGAAGGTCTTGTACTGCAGTCCGTACACGCCGGTGGCCGCCTCGACGTCCCGCAGCCGCAGATCGACGGTGACCTTGGTGCCGGGCTTCCAGTAGGTCTCGGGCCGGAAGTCGAGACGGTCCCCGCCGAACCAGTGCGGGGCGATCTCCGTCCTCGGTACGGAGGTCACGCGGATCGCGCGCTCGACGGCCGCCCGGTTCTCGATCTCGCGGTTGAACTCCAGGGACACGATCATGCCGGTGCCGACCGTCGAGCGGTTCTCCGGCATGACGTATCCGATGAACCGCTCGTCGGGGACGTACGTCGTGAACGTGACGTGCCGGGCCACCCGCCGGCCGTGGGCGTCGAGCGCGACCGCGTCCACCGTGTACTTGGCGGCCAGCGCGAGCTTGGGATCGTCGGGCCGCCAGGTCGCGCCGTCCCGGCCGATCGAGCCGGGCACCGGGAACTCCTGCGCGTCCTGGGACTTCACGACCTTCACGGACTCCAGGCGCCCGGCCGGGACCCGTACCTTCAGGCCCTCCCCGGGCTGTACGGCCTTGCTGCCGTCGTCCGGCGAGACCCGGATCGCCTCCTCGGGCGAGCGGGGCTTGCCCAGCATCTCGTCCACCCCGTGCGAGGTGCATCCCGCGGCGGCGGCCAGCAGGGCCGCCCATGTCAGTACGGCGGCCAGCGCGGCCCCTGAGCGCCCCGGGCGCGTCTGTGCGTGCATCACGTGGGACCCAACGACGGAGCGGGCCCCGGGGAAGTGGGTCCGTTCGGCGGGTGCCGGGCGGCGCCGGGCACCGCACGTTCCGCGCCTCGCGCTCCGTGCCGCGCATGCGGCGCCTCGCATTCCGTGCCTCTGTTCGGCCTCCGCCTCAGGAAACGTGAGTGCGAGCCCCGCTCTGGGCAGAACAGTGGGGAGGACGACGCGACAGGAGACCGCGGCCGGGACGCCGCGGTCCTCCTCGTGCCGCTCCGACCGAGCCGCGGGAGGGCCCAGGGTGTCGAGCGCAGCCGAGCAGGAGGCAGTGCGGGAGCCGGTGCAGGAGGGGCGCGCCCTCGGCGGAGGGCTGCCCGCACAGGCCGCCCCCGCGGTGAACGGCACGGCGCTCACGGCGCCGGGTGTCTCCGTGTGGCCGGGTGCGCCGACCCCGCTCGGGGCGCGCTTCCGGACCGGGCCCGACGGGGTCTCGGGCACCAACTTCGCGCTGTGGGCGGGCGGGGCGGAGGCGGTCGAGCTCTGTCTCTTCGGCTCGCCCGACGAAGGGAGCGGGGGCGGCGGGGGCGACGAGGTCCGGGTTCCCCTCACCGAACTGACCCATGAGATCTGGCACGGCTTCGTGCCCGGGGTGCGGCCCGGACAGCGGTACGGCTTCCGGGTGCACGGCCGCTGGGACCCGTGGACCGGCGCCCGCTGGAACCCCGCGAAACTGCTCCTCGACCCGTACGCCCGTGCCGTGGACGGCGCCGGGCGCGACGAGTTCGGGAGTCTGCCGCCCGAGGTGTACGGGCATGTGCGCGACTGGCCGCAGCAGCACGTGGCGGACACCGTGCGCGACGACCGGGACTCGGCCCCGTACGTCCCCAAGGGGGTCGTCGTGCACGACGACACACCCGGTGACGAGTGGGCCGACGACCGGCGTCCGAAGACGCCGTGGGCGGACTCCGTCATCTACGAGCTGCACGTCAAGGGCTTCACCAAACTGCACCCGGGCATCCCGGAGGAACTGCGGGGCACGTACGCGGGGCTGGCGCACCCGGCGGCGATCGAGCACCTGGTGGCGCTCGGGGTGACGGCCGTGGAGCTGCTGCCGGTGCACCAGTTCGCGCACGAGGACCATCTGCTGCGCCGGGGCATGAAGAACTACTGGGGCTACAACTCGATCGGCTACTTCGCCCCGCACGCCGGATACGCGGCCTCCGGGACCAACGGCCAGCAGGTCGGCGAGTTCAAGCGCATGGTCCGCGCGCTGCACGCCGCCGGGATAGAAGTCATCCTCGACGTGGTCTACAACCACACCGCGGAGGCGAGCGAGCTGGGGCCGACGCTGTCGCTGCGCGGGATCGACAACCGCGGCTACTACCGGCTGCAGGACGACGCCCGGCGGTACGCGGACTACACGGGCTGCGGCAACACCCTGCACGTCGTCCAGCCGCACGTGCTGCGGCTGATCACGGACTCGCTGCGCTACTGGGTCACGGAGATGGGCGTCGACGGCTTCCGCTTCGACCTCGCGGCGGCCCTCGCCCGGTCGATGCACGACGTCGACATGCTGTCCCCGTTCCTGGCCGTCATCGCACAGGACCCGGTGCTGCGCCGCGTGAAACTGATCGCCGAGCCGTGGGACGTCGGCTCCGGCGGCTACCAGGTGGGCGCCTTCCCACCCCTGTGGACGGAATGGAACGACCGCTACCGCAACGCCGTACGGGACTTCTGGCGGGGCGCGCTGCCGGACGTGCGGGACCTCGGGTACCGGCTCTCGGGCTCCAGCGACCTGTACGCGTGGGGCGGGCGGCGGCCCTACGCCTCGGTGAACTTCGTGACCGCCCACGACGGCTTCACCCTGCGGGACATGGTGTCGTACGAGCGCAAGCACAACGAGGCCAACGGCGAGGGCAACCGGGACGGCACCGACGACAACCGGGCCTGGAACTGCGGCACCGAGGGAGAGACCGAGGACGCCCGGATCCGCGGTCTGCGGCGCCGCCAGCTCCGTAACCTGCTGACCACGCTGCTGCTCTCCACGGGTGTCCCGATGCTGGTCGCGGGCGACGAACTGGGGCGCACCCAGGGCGGCAACAACAACGCGTACTGCCAGGACAACGAGATCAGCTGGCTCGACTGGAGCCTGCTGGACGACCCCGGCTGGCGGGCCCTGTTCGATCTGACGTCCCGGCTGATCGCGCTGCGCCACGCGCATCCCGTGCTGCGGCGGCGCGCCTTCTTCTCCGGGCGGGCGCACTCGGCCGACGGGCTGCGGGACCTGGCGTGGTTCACGGCGCACGGCACGGAGATGACGGAACGGGACTGGTACGCGCCCGCCGGCACCCTGGGGATGTTCCTGTCCGGGCGGGACATCCCGGGGCGGGACGCGCGGGGCGTGCCCGTCACGGACGACAGCTTCCTCGCGGTGCTGCACGCGGGCGACAGACCGGCGGGCTTCGTCCTGCCGGGGCCGCCGTGGGCCCGGTCGTACGAGGTCGTCGTCGACACCTCGCGGGAGGAGCAGTCGGCCGCGCCGGGCGTGCTGCACCGGGCGGGCGCGACGATCACCGTGCCGGCGCGGGCGGTGCTGCTGCTGCGGGTGGCGGACTGAGGGGGCGCCCGCCACGGACGGCGCATCTCCCGTACCCGACCGCCTAGGACGGCTCCCGGCCCCGGGAGGCTGCGACCGGCCAAAACTCGCTGGGTGTTGTCAGTGCCGAAACGTAGGCTCGCTGCTGATGCCCACCACACCTGCGCCCGCCGAGGGAACCGCCGAGACCCGGCCCGCCGAGAGCCGTTCCGCCGTCCGCAGCCTGCTGCGGCTGTGGCCGTACGTGAAGCCCGTGCGCGGACGGCTGGCCGTCGCGGCCGTCGTCGCGGTCGTCGCCTCCTGTACGGGGCTGGTGATCCCGCTCGTCCTGAAGTGGATCGTGGACGGGCCGGTGGCCGACCGGGACACGGGCGGGGTGTGGCTCGGCGCGCTGTACCTGTTGCTGCTCGGGGTCGCGGAGGCGGTGCTCTTCGGACTCCGGCGGTGGCTGGTGGCCCGGCCGCTCGCCGGGGTCGAGGCGGCGATGCGGGCCGGTCTGTACCGGCATCTGCAGCGGCTGCCCATCGCCTTCCACGACCGCTGGCCGTCGGGACAGCTGCTGTCGCGGGGGACGACGGATCTGATGCTGCTGCGGATGTTCCTCGCGTTCCCGCTGACGTTCCTGCTGGTCAACTCGGTGACGATCCTTGTGGGCGTCCTGATCATGCTGGCCCAGGACTGGACGCTGGGTCTGGTCCTGCTCGCACCCGCCGTACCGGTGATGATCGTCTGCTGGCTGTTCGAGAAGCGGTACTCGCGGGTGGCGCGGCAGGCGCAGGACCAGGTCGGCGATCTGACGACGCTCGTCGAGGAGAGCGTGCTCGGCATCCGGATCATCAAGGGGTTCGGCCGCCACCGCAGCCAGGCGCTCGCCTTCCGTGACCTGTCCCGGACCCTGCGCGGCACGGAACTGGCCAAGGCGCGGCTGCTCGCGGGGATCTACGCCGCGATCACGACCCTGCCCGAACTCGCCATCGGCGCGGCCCTGGTGCTCGGCACGGTGCAGGTGGCCGACGGCTCCCTGTCGGCCGGCACGCTGGTCGCGTTCCTCTCCACGGCCCTCGCCCTGCGCTGGCCCGTCGAGTCGATCGGCTTCCTGCTGGCCATGAGCCAGGAGGCGGCGACGGCCACGGAACGCTACTTCGAGGTCATGGACGCGCCTCCGGAGTCGGACACCGCACCGGCGTCCGGGGCAGCACCGGCGTCCGGGGCGGCACAGGCGTCCTGGGCGGCACAGGCGTCCGGGGCGGGGGCCGGGCTCCGGTTCGACGGGGTGCGGTTCCGGTATCCCGACGCCGGGTCCGACAGTGTTCCCGTCCTCGACGGGATCGATCTGCACATACGGCCCGGCGAGACCATGGCCCTCGTGGGCGGAACGGGGTCCGGCAAGACCACGCTCACCGCGCTCGTCCCCCGGCTGCACGAGGTCACCGCGGGACGGATCACGCTGGACGGCGTGGACATCACCGCGATGCCCAGGGAGGAACTGCGCGCCCTCGTCGCCGTCGCCTTCGAGGAGCCCACCCTCTTCTCCGCGGGAGTGGGAGAGAACGTCCTCATGGGCGCCGCGGACACCGCGGGCGAGGCCGATCTCGCCCGCGCCCTGGCCGTCGCGCAGGCCGACTTCGTCCACGCGCTGCCCCACGGCACGGACACCCAGGTCGGCGAGCAGGGCCTCAGTCTCTCCGGCGGCCAGCGCCAGCGCCTGGCCCTGGCGCGCGCGGTCGTCGGCAGCCCCCGCTTCCTGGTCCTGGACGATCCGCTGTCCGCCCTGGACGTCCACACGGAGGCCCTGGTCGAAGCGGCCCTGCGGCGCGTCCTCGCCGGGACGACCGCCCTGGTCGTGGCCCACCGCCCGTCCACGGTCCTGCTCGCCGACCGCGTGGCCCTGCTCTCCGGCGGCCGTATCACCGCCGTGGGCACCCATCCCGAACTGCTGCGTACGAGCGCGGAGTACGCCTGGCTGATGTCGGGAAGGACAGAGACGACCGAGAGGGAGAACCGATGACGGCGCCCACGACCACCGCGCCGACAGACGACAGCACAGACCGTCCGGCGGACCCGCCGCCCAAGGACGGCGATCCCTTCGACCGTGACGCCCTGCCCGCTCCCCCGCGCGCCACGGCCACCCTCCTGCGCTCCCTGCTCGCGCCCATGAGGGCCCGCGTCGTCCTCGCGGCGGTCCTCCTGCTGCTCCAGCAGGCGGCGGTGCAGGCGGGCCCGATGCTCGTGGCGTACGCGATCGACCGCGCCGTACCGGCCTTCCGCGCCGACGACCACGGCCCGCTGATCGCGGTGGCGGCGGTGTACGCGCTGTGCTCGGTGGCGGCCGGAGCCCTCCAGTACGGCTTCGTCCGCACCTCGGCCCGCGTCAACCAGGACGTCCTGCTGGATCTGCGCGGCAGGATCTTCCGGCACGCGCAGGCGCTCAGCGTCGACTTCCACGAGCGCTACACCTCGGGCCGGCTCATCTCGCGCTCCACGACGGACGTCGAGTCGCTGCGCGAACTGCTCAGCGAGGGCCTCCAGGAACTCATCACGGTCATCCTGTCGTTCGTCTACATCTCCACGATGCTGCTCTGGCTGGACCTGGGCCTCGGCGCGGTCGCGGTCGCGTCGTTCGTCCCGCTGTTCCTCCTCATCCGGCTCTACCGGCGCCGCGCCGGGCGGATCTTCGCCGTCCGGTCGACCGCCATCGCCGCGGTCATCGTGAAGTTCGCGGAGACGATGAACGGCATCAGGCCGGTACGCGCCTTCCGCCGCGAGGCCGTCAACGACTCGGCGTTCCACGCGCTCAACAGCCGCCACGAGCGTGTCAACGGCGACGCCATCCTGGAGATGGCCCGCTATGTCGTCGGCTCCCGGCTGGTCGCCAACACGGCGGTCGCGGGGATCGTGCTGTGGGGCGCGTACCGGGTGGCGTCCGGGTCGCTCGCGCTGGGGGTGCTGGCCGCCGCGGTGCTCTACCTGCGGCGCCTGTACGACCCGATCGACCGGCTCGGCATGTTCCTCAACTCGTACCAGTCGGCGGCGGCCTCGATGGAGAAGATCGCGGGTCTGCTGGCCCAGGTCCCCTCGGTGCCGGAACCCTCGCAGCCGCGTGAGCTGCCCCCGCTCGCCTCCGAACTGCCGGGCCGGGAGGTCGTGTTCGACGACGTGCGGTTCGCGTACCGGACGGGCGGCGAGGTGCTGCCGGCCTTCTCGCTGACGCTCCCGGCGGGCCAGACCGTCGCCGTGGTCGGCTCCACGGGCGCCGGCAAGTCGACGCTCGCCAAGCTCCTGGCCCGCTTCTACGACCCCACGACCGGCCGTGTCCTGCTCGACGGCGTGGATCTGCGCGAGCTGTCCGTGCCCGAACTGCGGCGCGGTGTGGTGATGGTGACGCAGGAGGCGTTCCTGTTCTCCGGCACGGTCGCCGAGAACATCGCCATCGGCCGCCCCGACGCGTCCCGCGAGGACATCGAGCGGGCCGCGAAGGCCATCGGAGCCCACGACTTCATCAGCTCCCTGCCGGACGGCTACGACACGGACGTACGCAAGAGGGGCGGGCGCATCTCGGCCGGCCAGCGCCAACTGGTGGCGTTCGCGCGGGCGTTGCTGGCCGACCCGGCGGTCCTGATCCTCGACGAGGCGACCAGTTCGCTGGACGTGCCGGGCGAACGGGCCGTCCAGCGGGCCATGCACACGGTCCTGCGCGGCCGTACGGCGGTGGTCATCGCCCACCGGCTCTCGACGGTCGAGATCGCCGACCGGGTCCTCGTCATGGAGCACGGCCGCGTCGTCGAGGACGGCAGCCCCGACCGGCTCGTCACGGACACGGGCCGGTTCGCGGACCTGCACCGGGCCTGGCGGGACAGCCTGGTGGAGGAGCACGCCGAGTGACCCCGGAGCGGGTGGGCCCGGCGAGGACGGGCCCCGAGCGGATGGGCCGCCCGGAGCGCTTCGCGTACGAGGATCCCGGCGTCCCCGACCTGCGCGGCGGCGGCCGGTACCTGTGGTGGCTGGTCACCCGGCAGCCGGGGCGGTCGGCGGCCGGTGCGGTGCTGGCCACCATCTGGCTGGTGCTCATCGCGCTGACGCCGTATCTGCTGTCCCGGGCCATCGACGACGGGCTGGAGCCGGGCGACCTGGCCGTACTGGCCGGCTGGTGCGCCGCGCTGCTGGGCCTCGGGGTGTTCAACGCCCTGGTGGGCCTCCTGCGCCACCGCACGATGACCAAGGTCCGGATGGACGCCAACTTCCGTACGGTGAAGCTCGTCGTGGGGCAGGCGACCCGGCTGGGCGCCGGGCTGTCCCGGCAGACGGGGGCCGGAGAGGTCGTCACGATCGGCGTCGGCGACGTGCTGACGATCAGCGCGGCCCTGACCGTCGTGGGGCCCGGCGTCGGCTCGGTCGTCGCCTATGTCGTCGTGGCCGGGCTGCTGCTGTCGGTCTCGACGCCGCTGGCCGCGGTGGTCCTGACCGGCATCCCGGTGATCGTCGTACTCGTCGGCCCCCTGATGGGACGGCTGCGGGGCGTGGAGACGGAGTACCGCGAGCTGCAGGGCACGCTGACCGCGCGGATCGGGGACCTCGCGGGCGGACTGCGGGTCCTCAACGGCCTCGGCGGCAAGGGACTGTTCGCGGACGCCTTCCGCCGGGACTCGCGCCTGCTGCGCGAACAGGGGTACCGGGTCGGGTCCGTGACCAGCTGGCTCCAGGCGCTCGGGGTGGGGCTGCCGACCATGTTCCTGGCCGTGGTGACGTGGCTGGCGGCCCGGCTCGCCGCGCAGGGCTCGCTCACCGTCGGCGAGCTGGTGTCCGTGTACGGCTATGCGGCGGTCCTGGTGGGCCCGGTGGCGTTCTTCGTCGAGTGCGGCTACCAGATCAGCCGGGGCGTGGTCGCCGGCCGACGCGTCGTACGCTTCCTGGCCCTGGAGCCGCTGATGGCGGACGACTTCCCTGCGGACCCGGAGGACGACCCCGCCGCGAACCTCCCTCAGGACGCCCCCGCGGAGCCCTCGGTGCTGCACGATCCGCGGTCCGGTGTCCGGGTGGTGCCGGGCGCGCTGACCGCCCTGGCCGGCGCCCGTCCGGCGGAGTCCGCCGCCGTGGTCGACCGGCTCGGCCGGTACACCGGGTCGGCGGCCACCTGGGGCGGCGTACGGCTCGACGCGATCGCCCTGCCGCGGATACGGGAGCGGATCCTGGTCGCCGACAACGAGGCCGACCTGTTCGCGGGCACCCTGCGCGAGCTGCTCTCCGGCCGCCTGGACCGGGCCGGCACGGACGGCACGGACCTCGACGCGGCCGTCGGCAGAGCCGTGCACGCGGCCGTCGCGGACGACATCGTGCTCGGGCTGCCCGACGGGCTCGACTCGGCCGTCGACGCGCAGGGCCGCAGCCTCTCCGGGGGCCAGCGACAGCGCGTACGCCTCGCGCGGGCCCTGCTCGCCGACCCCGAGGTGCTGCTCGCGGTCGAGCCCACCTCGGCGCTCGACGCGCACACCGAGGCCGCGGTCGCCGCCCGGCTGCGCGCGGCACGCACCGGCCGCACGACCCTCGTCACCAGCACCTCGCCCCTGGTGCTCGACCAGGTGGACACCGTGTACTACCTGGTCGACGGCGAGGTCGCGGCCGTCGGCGGACACCGCGAACTCCTCGACAGCGAACCGGGGTACCGGGCGCTGGTGGCCCGCGACGCGGACCCGGACGGCGCGGCGGCCGGGCAGACCGGCGGGCACGACGTGGAGGAGCCGGAAGGGGCCGTGCGGTGAGCACGCAGTTGCCGGTCGCCGGACCGGCCGACGTGCGCGCCGCCGCGGCCCGGCTGATCCGCGCGGACGGCCGCGCCTTCACCGCCGTACTCGTCCTGAACGCGCTGGCCGCCGCTGCCGGTCTGGCCGGGCCGTGGCTGCTCGGCCGCATCGTCGACGAGGTCAGGGCCGGTGCCGGGGTCGCCGCCGTGGACCGGCTGGCGCTCGTCATCCTGGTGTGCGCGCCCGCCCAGTTGCTGCTGGCGCGGGCCGCCCGGTTCGTGGGGCACCGGTTCGGGGAGCGGACGCTGGCGCGGGTGCGCGAGGAGTTCGTCGACCGGGCGCTGGCACTGCCCGCGTCCGTGGTGGAACGGGCGGGCACCGGCGATCTGACGGCCCGCGGCACCGCCGATGTCGCCGCGGTGGGCACGACCCTGCGGGACGCGGGGCCCGAGCTGCTGATCTCCTCGGTGCAGGCGCTGTTCCTCATCGGCGCGGTCTTCCTGCTCGATCCGCTGCTGGGCGTCTGCGCGGTGCTCGCCCAGGCCGGTGTCTGGTTCGCCCTGCGCTGGTATCTGCGCCGGGCCCGCCCCGCCTACCTCGCCGAGGGCGCCGCCACCTCGGAGGTCGCCGAGATCGTCTCGGCCACCACGTCCGGCGCGCGCACGGTGGAGGCGTTCGGGCTGCAGCGGCGGCGCGTCACCGCGAGCCGGGACGCGCTCGACGTGTCCCGGCGCACCCGTATGCGCACGCTGAACCTGCGGTCCGTGTTGTTCACGACCGTGGAGATCTCGAACGTCCTGCCGGTGGCCGTCGTCCTGATGGTGGGCGGGGCCCTGCACACGCTGGGCGCGATGAGCGTGGGCGCCGTGGTCGCGGCGGCCCTGTATCTGCGCCAGCTGGAGTCGCCGCTCGACACGATCCTGATGCGGGTGGAGCAACTGCAGAGCAGCGGCGCCTCGTTCGCACGGGTGGAGGGCCTGGGCCGGGCCCCGCTGACCGCCCCCGCGGGCGCGGCGTCGGCGTCGGGACCGCCGTCGAGGTCCCCCGCCCCGGTCCCGGTGGACGACCTGATCGACGTACGGGGGGTGCGGTACGCGTACGACCGCGGCGGTGAGGTGCTGCGCGGGGTCGACCTGACCGTACGGCCCGGGGAACGGCTGGCCGTCGTAGGGCCGTCGGGTGCCGGGAAGACGACCCTGTCCCGGCTGCTCGCGGGCATCGACGTGCCGGGCTCCGGCTCGGTGACGGTCGGCGGGGTGCCGATCGCGGAGCTGGACCCGGAACAGCTGCGCCGGCAGGTCGTGCTCGTCACGCAGGAGCACCATGTGTTCCTGGGCACGGTCCGCGACAACCTGCTGATCGCCGATCCGGCCGCCGACGACGCCGCGTTGTGGGCGGCGCTCGCGGCGGTCGGCGCCGACGACTGGGTCCGGGACCTGCCGGACGGGCTCGGCACGGAGCTGGGCCCCGGCGGCCGTCCCCCGGGCGCCGGCCCCGCCGGGCCGCCGGGTGGGGCTCCGGTCGCGGACGGCTCGCGGGCCCAGCAACTGGCGCTGGCCCGGGTGGTGCTGGCCGACCCGCACACCCTGATCCTCGACGAGGCCACGGCGCTCCTCGACCCGGCCACCGCACGTCACACGGAGCGCGCGCTGGCCGCCGTGCTCGAAGGGCGCACCGTCATCGCCATCGCGCACCGCCTGCACACCGCGCACGACGCGGACCGGGTGGCCGTGATGGAGGACGGCCGACTGACCGAACTGGGCACGCACGCGGACCTGGTGACGGCCGACGGCGCGTACGCGGCCCTGTGGCACTCGTGGCACGGCGAGCACCCGCGCCCCTCCTGAACCCCTGCCCGCTGCCCCGTACAGCCGTCCGGCGGTCCGGCAGTTGGTCCGTATACCGAACATGACCATCCGGACAACGGAGCCTTTCGGCCAACTTGCTGTTGCGCACCTGACAGAACGGCAGATCTCCTGCCACTCTTCCCACGACCACTTCACAGCAACCTCACAGAAACCGCTGTGGAGTGGTGAACGGCTCTGCCCGCACGTGGCCCCACAGGCACAAGTGCCGGCACCTGCACCAGCGCACGTACAAGCACGTGGTTCTGCGTTCCGTCTTGTTCTGCCCGGACGGCTCTCGACCGTCCGGTCCCCCCTGGCCACGCGTTCGTGGCCACGCAGAAGGAGTCCGTGTTGAAGCGCACCTCCCACAGACCCACCGCCCGCTCCATCCCCCGCAAGGCCACGGCCGGCGCGCTCGTCGCCGTCGCCGCCCTGCTCGCCGCGGCCGTCCAGACCGGCGCCGCGACCGCCGACGCCCCACCCGCCCCGGGCAAGCTCGACAAGGGTTCCCTGGCGGTCAAGCTCTCCCCCGCCCAGCGCGCCGCGCTGATCCGCGACGCCGACTCCGCGAAGACGGACACCGCGGCGGAACTCGGCCTGGGCGCCAAGGAGAAGCTCGTCGTCCGTGACGTCGTCAAAGACGCGGACGGCACGGTCCACACGCGCTACGAGCGCACCTACGCCGGACTCCCGGTCCTCGGCGGCGACCTGGTCGTCGACACCGCGAAGTCGGGGAGGACGGAGGGCGTCACGCGGGCGGTGCGGGCCTCGCTCACGGGGCTCACCACCAGCGCGGCCGTGAAGCCGGCGGTCGCCGAGAAGCAGGCGCTGACGGCGGCCTCGGCGGAGGGCTCGAAGCGGACCGAGGCCGACGGCGCCCGCAAGGTGATCTGGGCGGCGAGCGGCAAGCCGACGCTCGCGTACGAGACGGTCGTCGGGGGCCTCCAGCACGACGGCACCCCGAACGAGCTGCACGTCGTCACGGACGCGGCCACCGGCAAGAAGCTCTACGAGTACCAGGGCGTCGAGAACGGCACCGGCAACACCCAGTACAGCGGCACGGTGACGCTCGGCAGCGCGCAGTCCGGATCGACGTACAACCTCACGGACACCACGCGCGGGAACCACAGGACGAACAACCTGAACCGCGGTACGTCGGGGACCGGCACGCTCTTCTCGGGCCCGGACGACGTGTGGGGCAACGGCGCCGCCTCGAACACCGAGACGGCCGCCGCGGACGCCCACTACGGGGCCGCGCTGACCTGGGACTACTACAAGAACGTCCAGGGCCGCACGGGTATCCGCGGTGACGGTGTCGGCGCGTACTCCCGCGTCCACTACAGCAGCAACTACGTCAACGCCTTCTGGCAGGACTCCTGCTTCTGCATGACGTACGGCGACGGGTCGGGCAACGCCAAGCCGCTCACGTCGATCGACGTGGCCGCGCACGAGATGACGCACGGCGTGACCGCGAACACCGCGGGGCTCGTCTACAGCGGCGAGTCGGGCGGTCTGAACGAGGCGACCTCCGACATCTTCGCGGCGGCCGTCGAGTTCTACGCCGGGAACTCCTCCGACGTCGGCGACTACCTGGTCGGCGAGAAGATCGACATCAACGGCAACGGCACCCCGCTGCGCTACATGGACAAGCCGAGCAAGGACGGCGCGTCCAAGGACAGCTGGTACTCGGGCATCGGCTCGGTGGACGTGCACTACTCCTCCGGTCCGGCGAACCACTTCTTCTACCTGCTCAGCGAGGGCAGCGGCGCCAAGACCGTCAACGGCGTCGCGTACGACTCGCCGACCTCCGACGGTCTGCCGGTCACCGGTATCGGCCGTGAGAAGGCCGCGCTGATCTGGTTCAAGGCGCTCACCACGAAGTTCACCTCCACGACCAACTACGCGGCGGCCCGCACCGGCACGCTCGCGGTCGCGGGTGAGCTGTACGGCACGACCAGCGCCGAGTACACGGCCGTGCAGAACGCCTGGGCGGGCATCAACGTCGGCACCCGGCCCGGCGGCGGGGGCGGCGGCACGTCCTTCGAGAACACGACCGCGGTATCGATTCCGGACAACGGAGCCGCTGCCACCTCCTCGATAACTGTTTCCGGCCAGGCCGGAAACGCCCCGTCGAACCTGATCGTCACGCCGAACATCACGCACACCTGGCGCGGTGACCTGGTCATCGACCTGGTGGCGCCCGACGGCTCGACGTACCGCCTCAAGTCCTTCAGCTCCTCGGACTCGGCGGACAACGTCACCGAGCCCTACACGGTCAACGCTTCAACCGAAGTGGCCAATGGCACCTGGCAGTTGAAGGTTCAGGACCAGGCGGCGCAGGACGTCGGCAGGATCAACAGCTGGAAGATCACCTTCCCGACGAGCTAGCCGCGCGACCCCGCTCCACCACGGGTGCCGCCCCGGGATCCACCACCCGGGGCGGCACCCTCTTTGCTCCGGCTTTGCCGTGGCCTTGCCCCTCGATTCCGGTTCCATTGCCCGTACTTTGCGGGCGATCAAGTCCGCATTGCGTACGCCGATCTTCGGGCAGCGGACGATTTCCGGCCAACCTCCATTTGCCCCGCTGACATGTACGCGACCCACCTGGCACTGTTCACCTGGCACGGCAGGCACACCCGCACCGCAACTTCACAGCAGCCCGACCGCTTCCCCATACCGGTCGGACACCCCCCACGAAGGAGCTTGTGTGACCCCCCTCTACGCGCGTCGCAACCGCACCTCCCTGGCCATCGCCACCGCCGTCGCGGCCGGTGCTCTCCTCACCACCGGTCTGACCACCGGTGCCTCCGCCCAGACCCCGGCGGAGAGCTCCGACGCGACGCTCGCCGCGTCCGCGGTCCAGCTGTCCCCGGCGGCCCGTGCGAGCCTCATCGCGAAGGCCGACGCCGCCACCACGGAGACCGCCGACGAGATAGGTCTCGGCGCCAAGGAGAAGCTGGTCGTCAGAGACGTCGTCAAGAACGTCGACGGCACGACCCACACCCGCTACGAGCGCACGTACGACGGACTCCCCGTCCTCGGCGGCGACCTGGTCGTCCACGAGACCAAGGCCGGTACGACGCAGGGCGTGACCAAGGCGACGAAGGCCACCATCAAGGTCGCCGACGTCACGCCGTCGATCGCCAGGTCGACGGCCGAGAAGCAGGCCGTGACCGCCGCGAAGGCCGAGGGCAGCACCAAGTCCGCCGCCGACAAGGCGCCCCGCAAGGTCGTCTGGGCGGCCGACGGCAAGCCGGTCCTGGCCTACGAGACGGTCGTCGGCGGCTTCCAGCACGACGGCACCCCGCAGGAGCTGCACGTCGTCACCGACGCCGAGTCGGGCAAGAAGCTGTACGAGTGGGAGGCGGTCAAGACCGGTATCGGCAACAGCCAGTACTCCGGCACGGTCACCATCGGCACCTCGCTCTCCGGCTCGACGTACCAGCTCAACGACACGTCCCGGGGCTCGCACAAGACGTACAACCTGAACAAGGGCACCTCCGGCACCGGCACCCTGTTCACCGACGCGGACGACACCTGGGGCACGGGCGCGGCGTCCAACACCCAGACCGCCGCGGTCGACGCGCACTACGGCGCCCAGGTCACCTGGGACTTCTACAAGAACGTGCTCGGCCGCACCGGCATCAAGAACAACGGCGTCGCGGCCTACTCCCGCGTCCACTACAGCACCGCGTACGTCAACGCCTTCTGGCAGGACTCCTGCTTCTGCATGACGTACGGCGACGGCGCGGGCAGCGTCAAGCCGCTCACCTCGCTGGACGTCGCGGGCCACGAGATGAGCCACGGCGTGACCGCGAACACCGCGGGCCTCAACTACAGCGGTGAGTCCGGCGGTCTGAACGAGGCCACCTCCGACATCTTCGGCACGGCGGTCGAGTTCTACGCGGCCAGCTCGTCCGACGTCGGCGACTACCTCATCGGCGAGAAGATCGACATCAACGGCAACGGCACCCCGCTGCGCTACATGGACAAGCCGAGCAAGGACGGCGCGTCCAAGGACAGCTGGTCGTCCAGCCTCGGCTCGGTGGACGTCCACTACTCCTCCGGCCCGGCGAACCACTTCTTCTACCTCCTGTCGGAGGGCAGCGGCGCCAAGACGATCAACGGCGTCAGCTACAACTCCACGACGTCCAACGGCACGACGCTCACCGGCATCGGCCGCGACAAGGCCATCAAGATCTGGTACAAGGCGCTCACCGAGTACATGACGTCCACGACGAAGTACGCGGGCGCCCGCACGGCAACGCTGAGCGCGGCGTCGGCGCTGTACGGCTCGACGAGCACCGAGTACAAGGCGGTGGCGGCGGCCTGGTCCGGCGTGAACGTCGCATAGTGCCCGAATAGTTGTGCGCGGGGCGGTACCCGGGACGAGATCGGTCCCGGGTACCGCCCTACTCTTGGTGCCCATGCCCTTCACGTACGAGGATGTGGGCGCGACCCGCGACGGCCGGTGCCCACCCGGCTTCCACCCGCTGCACGTCCGCACCCGCATAGGCGAGGGCCACGAGGTCTTCAAAACGGCCTCGCAGGCGGTCATGACCTGGGAAGTCCACAAGGCGGCCGGTGTCACGATCACGACGGAGGCCGCCGAGGCCGCCCCGGGCGTCGACGTGACGGTCGGCCTGGGCCCCCTCATCAAGGCGCCCTGCCGCGTGGTCTGGACCCTCGACGAACCCCGCCGCGCCGGCTGGGCCTACGGCACGCTGCCCGGCCATCCGGAGTCCGGCGAGGAGGCCTTCGTGGTCGACCGCACGGGCGACGGCACGGTCTGGCTGACCGTGACCGCCTTCAGCCGCCCGGCGAAGTGGTACACCCGCGCGGGCGGCCCGGCGACCCGCGGCCTGCAGCACGCGTACGCGCGCCGGTGCGGGGCGGTGCTGCGGCGGATGTGCGCGGAGTTCGACGAGGCCTAGCCCCCCGGCCGCCTCGCCGTACGCCGCTTCATCGCACCGCACCGCACCTCACCGCATGAGTACCCCCGCCCCTTCCACCAGCTCCTCCGCCGGGACCGCCACCAGGCCCAGTTCCGCGTTGGAGGCGAGGAGCCGGTGGGCGGGGAGGATGCGGACCGTGTAGCCGAAGGGGCCCGTGCGGTCGAGGGAGAGCGGGCCCTCGTAGAGCCAGCGGCCCTCCGCGTCCGGGCCGCCCGCCGGCTTCAGCGGGAACGTCGTGCCGTCCGTGATGCGGTCCTCGGAGTCGACGCGCCCCGAGACCGCCTGCACCTCGACGTCGTCCGGGGCCAGCTCGCCGAGGCCGACGAGGACCCGCAGGGACAGCGTCGAGCCCAGTTCGGCCGTGGCGGTCGCGGCCGTCGTCTCGACGTGGTCGACCGTGATGTGCGGCCAGGCCGCCCGCACCCGGGACTTCCACACCGCCAGCTCCCTCGCGGCGGGGTGGTCCATGGAGCGGTGGGCCAGCGCCGCCGGGGTGTAGAGGCGTTCGACGTACTCGCGGACCATGCGGCCCGCCAGGAGCTTGGGGCCCAGGTGGGAGAGGGTCTGGCGGACCATCTCGATCCAGCGGTCGGGCAGGCCCGCCTGGCCGAGTTCGTAGAAGCGCGGGGCCACCCGCTGTTCCAGCAGGTCGTAGAGGGCCGAGGCCTCCAGTTCGTCGCGGCGGTCGTCGTCGACCGCGGTGCCGTCCGCCGTGGGGATCGCCCAGCCGAAGTCCGGCCGGAACCATTCGTCCCACCAGCCGTCCAGGACCGACAGGTTGAGGCAGCCGTTCAGCGCGGCCTTCATGCCCGACGTGCCGCACGCCTCCAGGGGGCGCAGTGGGTTGTTGAGCCAGATGTCGCAGCCGGGGTACAGCTTCTGCGCCATGGCCATGCCGTAGTCGGGCAGGAAGACGATGCGGTGGCGTACGCGCGGGTCGTCGGCGAAGCGCACCAGTTCCTGTACGAGGCGTTTGCCGCCGTCGTCGGCCGGGTGGGCCTTGCCCGCCACCACGATCTGGACGGGCCGCTCGGAGTGCAGCAGGAGGTCCATGAGGCGGTCGCGGTCCCGCAGCATCAGTGTGAGGCGTTTGTAGGAGGGGACGCGGCGGGCGAAGCCGATGGTCAGGACGTCCGGGTCCAGTACGCCGTCGATCCAGCCCAGTTCGGCCGTCCCCGCGCCCCGCTGCCGCCAGGACGCGTGCAGCCGCTCCCGTACCTCCGCCACCAGTTGCTCGCGCAGGGAGCGGCGCAGTTCCCAGATGTCCTGGTCGGGGATGTCGGCGACGGCGTCCCAGGTCTCGGAGCCGCCGACGGTGAGGGCGTCCTCGGTGCGCTGCACGCCGATCTGCCGGGCGCCGAGCCGGAACACCTCGGGGGCCACCCAGGTGGGGGCGTGGACGCCGTTCGTCACGGAGGTGATGGGGACCTCGGCGGGGTCGAAGCCGGGCCACAGTCCGGAGAACATCTCGCGGCTGACCTGGCCGTGCAGGAGGGAGACGCCGTTCGCGCGCTGGCCGAGCCGCAGTCCCATCACGGCCATGTTGAAGAGGTTCGGCTCACCGCCGGGGTAGGTCTCCATGCCCAGGCGCAGGATGTGTTCGACGTCGATGCGCGGGAGTTCCGCGTCGGGGCCGAAGTGGCGGGCCACCAGTTCCCGGTCGAAGCGGTCGATGCCGGCGGGCACGGGGGTGTGGGTCGTGAAGACGGTCCCGGCCCTGACCGCTTCGAGGGCGGCCCCGAAGTCGAGGTCCTCGTAGGACAGTTCGTGGATCCGCTCCAGACCGAGGAAGCCGGCGTGGCCCTCGTTCGTGTGGAACACCTCGGGCCGCGCGTGGCCGGTGAGCCGGCAGTACGTCCGCACGGCGCGTACGCCTCCGATGCCGAGCAGCATCTCCTGGAGCAGCCGGTGCTCGCTGCCGCCGCCGTAGAGCCGGTCGGTGACCCCGCGCTCGCCGAGGTCGTTCTCCTCGACGTCGGAGTCGAGCAGCAGCAGCGGGACCCGGCCGACCTGGGCCAGCCAGATGCGCGCGTGCAGGGCCGTACCGCCGGGGAGGGCCAGGGAGACCTGGGAGGGGGTGCCGTCGGCCTCGCGCAGCAGGGAGACGGGCAGTTCGTTGGGGTCGAGGACCGGATAGTGCTCCTGCTGCCAGCCGTCCCGGGACAGGGACTGCCGGAAGTAGCCGTGCCGGTAGAGCAGTCCGACACCGATCAGGGGTACGCCGAGGTCGCTGGCGGCCTTGAGATGGTCCCCGGCGAGGATGCCGAGGCCTCCGGAGTACTGCGGGAGCGCGGCGGTGATGCCGAACTCGGGTGAGAAGTAGGCGATGGCGGCGGGGAGTTCGGACGGCTGGGACTGGTACCAGCGGTCGCCCGTCACATAGTCGTTGAGATCGTCGGCGGCGGCGGACAGCCGCCTCAGGAACCTTCTGTCGTCGGACAGCTGGGCCAGCCGTGCGGACGACACGTTCCCGAGGAGCTGTACGGGATCGCAGCCCGAGGCGGTCCAGCGTTCGGGGTCCACGGACTGGAAGAGGTCACGGGTCTCGGCATGCCAGGACCAGCGCAGGTTGCGCGCCAGATCGCTGAGGGGGTGGAGGGCTTCCGGGAGTACGGGACGCACGGTGAACCTGCGGATGGCCTTCACGAGCTTCCACCTTCACAAGGGGCTTCACAACGGGCTTGTCGCCAAGGACGTGCGGACGTCATCCACGACGGTAGCGGCGTGGGTGCTCCGCAACCACGGCGCGATCTGCTCCGCGGGAAGCTCGGGATGAGTCTGCGGGCTCGGTGGGGGCGGGCCGCGCAGTGCCCCGCGCCCCTGACGGGGCGCGGCCTTCTGTGCGGGGGCGGGTGATATGGCCGATTCCGCACCGGCGTACGGGCTTGTGGGGGTTCGCGGCGCACGAGAGGCTGCCGCATGTCGACGAGGGGAGCGCACACCATGACAGTGAGGCGCACACGGCGGCTGCACCTGGCGGGAGGCCTGACCGCGGTCCTGACGGCAGCGGCCGTCTCGGCTCCCGCTCCGCCCGCGCACGCCGCGCCCGAGGGGCGGATAGCCGGCAGCGCGAGAGCCGGCTCCGTCAGTGGCAGTTACATCGTGACGCTCAAAGGGGCAACGAAGGCTCCGTCGAAGGCGGGCAGGGCGGTCGCCACCGCGTACGGAGCAAAAATAAGCCACGCCTACAGCACGGCGCTCAACGGCTACGCGGTGCGGGCCGGCGAGCGGCAGGCGCGGCGGCTGGCCGCCGACCCCCGCGTCGCCTCGGTCGCACGGGACGCCACGGTGACCGTCGAGCACCAGCAGCCGGACCCGCCGTGGGGCCTCGACCGCATCGACCAGCGGGAACTGCCGCTGGACGGAAGTTACACCTGGCCGGAGTCGGCGGGGCAGGGCGTGACGGCGTACGTCATCGACACCGGCGTACGCGTCACCCACCAGGACTTCGGCGGGCGGGCGAGTTCCGGCTGGGACTTCGTCGACGACGACGCCGTCGCGCAGGACGGCCAGGGTCACGGCACCCATGTGGCGGGCACGATCGCGGGCACGACGTACGGGGTCGCGAAGCAGGCGCGGGTCGTCGCCGTCCGTGTGCTCGACGACACGGGGGCCGGTACGTTGTCGCAGGTCATCGCCGGTATCGACTGGGTGACGACCCATGCCGTGAAACCGGCCGTCGCCAATATGAGCCTGGGCGGCCCGGCCAGCGCGCAGCTGGACGCGGCCGTACGCAACTCCATCGCGTCCGGCGTCAGCTACACGATCGCGGCAGGCAACGACAACCGTTCGGCGAGCCTCGACTCACCGGCCCGGGTCGAGGAGGCGATCACGGTCGGGGCGAGCGACACGAACGACGCGAGGGCGTTCTTCTCCAACTGGGGCGCGCCGCTCGACCTGTTCGCGCCGGGCGTGGGTGTCACCTCCGCCTCGCACACGAGCGACACGGGCACGGCGACCTTCTCGGGTACGTCGATGGCGTCGCCCCATGCCGCCGGCGCGGCCGCGCTGTATCTCGCCGACCATTCCTCGGCGGCTCCCGCCGAGGTCGCCGGAGCACTCGTCGACCGGGCCGCCGCCGGGGAGCTGTCGGACGTGGGTCCCGGCTCCCCCGACAGACTCCTGCAGGTGGACAACCCTTGACCAACTAGACATTCACCGGCCGGTCTCGTCCCGCGAATCCCGGGTAGATGCTTCACGGATCAGTAGACGCTCTGCAGATCAGTGGCGGATTCCCAACGGGCGAGGCCGGTCTTGTGTGTGGACATACGCGCGAGTAGTTAACAAAGTGCCGGATTGCTCACCCGAAAGGGGAGGGAAGGCTCCCTCGGTAGCGCACCGCAGGGACCACCTCCCCGCACTCTCATCCGCCCGCCCACGTTGACGCGGACAGGAGCGGTCATGCCCGCCAAGCACCACCAGCCGTCACCACCCCCGACGCCCGGCACCACACCACCCCCGGATCCGGGGGAGAAAGCACACCGCCCACCGGCATCGAAGACCCGGACCGCCGAGAAGGCGACTCCGGCGGAACCGATCCTTCCGACCGGCACGACCAGTCCGACCGGGACGACCCGGCCGACGCAGGCCGCGCCCGCCGCCCCCAGCCCCGAAAGTGCTTCCGTGAGCGCCCCCGTGATCGGCCGTATCCCCGTCCTGGACGTACGTCCCTTCGTCGCGGGCGGCCGACGCCCGGCGAAGGCCGTGGTGGGAGAGTCCTTCGAGATCTCCGCGACGGTCTTCCGGGAGGGTCACGACGCGGTCGCCGCGAACGTCGTGCTGCGCGGCCCCGGGGGGAGCACGGGCCCCTGGACACCCCTGCGCGAACTCGCCCCCGGCACCGACCGCTGGGGTGCCACCGTCTCCGTACCGGCGCCCGGCCTCTGGACGTACACCGTGGAGGCCTGGGGCGATCCGATCACCACCTGGCGCCACCACGCCCGGATCAAGATCCCGGCGGGCATGGACACCGAGCTCGTCCTGGAGGAGGGCGCGCTGCTGTACGAGCGTGCCGCGGCCGGGGTACCGAAGAGCAAGGGGCGGCGGGAGGCGATGCTCGCGGCCGTGGAGGCCCTGCGCGACACCGCCCGTCCCGCGGCGGCCCGGCTGGCCGCCGCGCTCACCCCCGACGTGGACCACGTCCTCGCCCGCCACCCCCTGCGCGAGCTGGTCACCGCCGCCGACCCGCTGAACCTCCAGGTCGAACGCGAGCGGGCGCTGTTCGGGTCCTGGTACGAGTTCTTCCCGCGCTCGGAGGGCGCGGTGGTCGAGCCCGGGAAACCGCCGGTCAGCGGTACGTTCAGAACGGCGGCCGAGCGGCTGCCCGCGATCGCCGGCATGGGCTTCGACGTGGTGTACCTGCCACCGGTCCACCCCATCGGCGCGACCTTCCGCAAGGGCCCCAACAACACGCTGGACCCCGGCCCGTACGACGTCGGGGTGCCGTGGGCGATCGGCTCGCCGGAGGGCGGGCACGACGCCGTCCATCCCGACCTCGGCACGATCGACGACTTCGACGACTTCGTGCGCCGGGCCGCGGAACTGGACCTGGAGATCGCGCTCGACTTCGCGCTCCAGTGTTCCCCCGACCACCCGTGGGTGGAGAAGCACCCGGAGTGGTTTCACCACCGCTCCGACGGCACGATCGCGTACGCGGAGAACCCGCCGAAGAAGTACCAGGACATCTATCCGATCGCCTTCGACAAGGACATGCCGGGCCTGGTGCGGGAGACGCTCAGGGTGCTGCGGTTCTGGATGAGTCATGGTGTGCGGATCTTCCGCGTGGACAATCCGCATACGAAACCGGTCATCTTCTGGGAAGAGGTGATCGGGGAGATCAATCGCACCGATCCCGATGTGATCTTCCTGGCCGAGGCGTTCACCCGCCCGGCGATGATGCACACGCTCGGTGCGATCGGTTTCCAGCAGTCCTACACGTATTTCACCTGGCGCAACACCAAAGAGGAACTGACCGAATACCTCACCGAACTCTCCGGTGACGCCGCCGCGTACATGAGGCCCAACTTCTTCGTCAACACCCCCGACATCCTGCACGAGTTCCTTCAGCACGGTGGCCGGGGCGCCTTCGAACTGCGCGCGGTACTGGCCGCGACGCTGTCCCCGACCTGGGGTGTCTACAGCGGATTCGAGCTGTGCGAAGGCGTGCCGGTGCGCGACGGCAGCGAAGAATACCTGAACTCCGAAAAGTACCAACTACGTCCGCGAGACTGGGAGTCGGCAGAACGCGAAGGCCGTAGCATCGCGCCCCTGATTGCCGAACTCAACGCGATCAGGCGCCGCAGTCCCGCCCTTCGACAACTGCGTGACCTGCATTTCCACCACACGGACAAGGAGGCGGTGCTCGCGTACTCCAAGTCGGTCACGGACGCCCGCGGATCGAACACGGTTCTGGTGGTCGTGAACCTCGACCCCCACCACACCCAGGAAGCCACCATCTCGTTGGACATGCCACGACTCGGCCTCGACTGGCACGCC
>NZ_JBHXTO010000129.1:0-26519 GCF_042677425.1 Streptomyces sp. NPDC127119
GTGCAGGTCCGCCATGAGCAGCATGTTCTCCTCGCCGGTGATCAGGCCGTCGACGGCGGAGAACTGCCCGGTGACTCCGATCGCGGCCCGTACGGCCTGCGATTCGGCGGCGATGTCGTGACCCGAGACCTGGGCCTGCCCGCCGTCGGCGGTGATGAGGGTGGACAGGATCTGCACGGTGGTTGTCTTGCCGGCGCCGTTCGGGCCGAGCAGGGCGAAGACCGAGCCGGCCGGGATGTGCAGGTCGATGCCGTCGAGCACGACCTTGTCGCCGTACGACTTGCGCAGCCCGATGGCGGAGACGGCGGCCGAGGAGACGGGGCCGTCGGCTTGCCTGGACGTGGGCATGACAGGAGTTGGCATGGTGTCCTCCGTTCGAAGGGTGAGGTGAGGGAATGGGACGGGGTGGTCCGAGGGACGGTGGTCAGGCGGTGGCGCGCAGGACCGTGATGTTGCCGTGCTGGGTGCGGGCGAGGACCTCGACGGTGTCGTCGGTCTCCTGTGGGGCGTCGGTGGTGTCGAGCGCGTTGCGCACATGACCGGAACCCGAGCTGACGTCGAGCCAGGCGGCGGTGCCCTCGCGGATGCCGACCTCGATGGCGCCGTAGGAGGTCTCCAGCTGAACGCTGCCGCGGGCCACTTCTCCGAGGCGGACGGCGCCGTTGGCGGTGGTGGCGGTGACCGAGGCCTCGGCGCGCCGGATCTCGATGTCGCCGTGGGCGCTGGTGGCCTTGAGATCGCCGGTCACCGCGCCGAGGGTCGTGGTGCCGTGTGAGTTCTTCAGGACGGCGGGGCCGTCGACGAGGCCGACGCGCAGGTTGCCGGTGTTGGTGGTGATCTCGGCCTTGCCCTCGACCCGGTCCACGCTGATCGAACCGTTCGGCGCGGTCGCCCGCAGTGGTCCGGTGGTGCCCAGGCGTACCTCGCCGGCCGAGATGTTCACCCGGACCTCACCGAACAGGCCCTCGCAGACCGCCTGTACCCCGCCACCGGTGATGTCGATCTGCGAGTCCGTGGGCAGCTCGACCGTCACGTCGACGGTGCCCGTGCGGCCGAACAGGTTCGCCTTGGGCGTCTTGACGGTCAGCACCCCGCCCGCGTACGTCACCTCCGTCTGCTTGGCGGTCCGCAGGTCCTGGTCCTTCTCGGGCTCGCGTGGCCGTACCTCGACGACCGTGTCGGTCCGGTCGGCCGCGGTGAACTGGATGGTGCCGGCCTCCAGATGTGCGACGGCGGAGATCGGCTCGGGGGTGTCGAAAGAAGGCATGGTCGTCCCGTCCTCTTGGGTTCGTGGGGCGTCCCCGCTGGTGGGACGTGGTGTGGGCGAAGTGGGCGGCGGTGCGGCTAGCGCACCCAGCCCGTCATGCTCTGTCCGACGGTGTGGGTCCTCTCCGTCGCACGCGGCCGGGTGCCGCCGTAGATCGCGGCCGAGACGGTGCGCACCAGCCACGCGTTGACCGACAGTCCCTCGCGCTTGGCCACTTCTTCGGCCCGGGCCTTGAGGTGGGCCGGCAGACGCAGGTTGACCCGGGCGGTGCCGCCTTCCTCGCCGTCGGCGGGCGGCACGAGCGAGTCGATGTGCTCGGGAACGTCCGCGAGGGCGCTGCCCTCACCCGGTGGCCGCGTCACCACGAAATCGGGGTCGAGCCCACGCAGCCGCAGATCGACCGACCCTGGCGCGAGGTCACGCGTGATGTCGTCCATCGCCGCGGAGAGCACGTTGAGCATGGCCAGGTGGGTCGCCGCCTCCAGGGGGGCGATGAGCCGCTCGGCCAGTTCACGGGCGTCTTCCCCGCCGGCTTCCGCGGCCACCAGTAGTTCGCGCCGGAGAGCGTCGATATGCGGCGTGAGGTCCATGACGTCATAGTGGCAGCACTGTGGTGCCATATGCAAGCGGGAATGGCGCCCTCCGCTCGATGCCCCCTCGGTCAACGCATCTACCTGCGGAAACGTCGGAAGATTGTTCGCGCCGCGATGGCGCCACGTCGATGCGGGTCGCGCTGATGGCGGCATGATGGCTTCAGAGTGATGCCGCATGGCGCCACGGGTGTCTCGTCGAGGGTGGGCGGGTGTGACCGGTGTCGGTCGGCGTCCTGCAGCGCATGACCACGGTGCACGGTGCGGTCACCACGGGCTGCGGGCCCCGGGGTGTGAACCGGGGCCGGTGGACCGCCGGTTCTAGGTGCTCAACGCCCGGAGTGCGGCTGTCCCGCTGACGGGACAGCCGCACTCGACGGTCGCGTTCACACCGCTTCGCGCCTCACGTGCGCAGTTCGAGCGTGCAGCACTTGACGCTGCCGCCGGCTTTCAGTAGCTCGGTCAGGTCGGCGCCGAGGGGACGGTATCCGTGCTCGCGCAGCTGCGCGGCGAGGCCGGTGGCGGCCCGGGGCAGGACGACGTTGTGTCCGTCCGACAGCGCGTTGAGGCCGAACACGGCGGCATCTGACTCCTCGGCGAGGATCGCGTCGGGGAATCGTTCCGCCAGTACCGCCCGGCTCTCCGGGGAGAAGGCCGCCGGGTAGTACATGATTTTCCGGTCCCCGAGCACCGCCAGTGCCGTGTCGAGGTGGTAGAACCGTGGGTCGACGAGGGTCAGGCCGGTCACGGGGCAGCCGAAGAACTCGCGGACCTCGGCGTGGGCCCGGGATTCGGAGCGGAATCCGGTGCCGGCCAGCATTTCCCCGCCGGCCCAGAGGAAGTCGCCCTCACCCTCGTTGACGTATCTCGCCTGCCGGACCTCGGACCAGCCGCCGCGTCCGAACCATTCGAGATAGGCCGCCGACTCGTCCCCGCGCTGGGGATGCCGGAATCGCGCGACGAGCACCTTTCCGTCCACGACGATGGCGCCGTTGGCGGCGAAGACCATGTCGGGAAGTCCCGGTACCGGTTCGATCAGTTCCACGTCGTGCCCGAGTTCGACGAACGTATCGAACAGCCCTTTCCACTGGGCCAGTCCCGTCTCTGCCGAGGTGGGACGATCCGGGGCCATCCACGGATTGATCGAGTAGGTGACGTCGAAATATGTAGGGCGGCACATGAGGTAACGCCGGGCTGACACCTTTCGCTCGCCGGGTGCCGTCCGTTCCGAATATGTGTGCGGCAACTTGATTCCCTCCGCTGGAAACTTTCCAGGATTTCGGGAACGATTCCCGATCGGTTCCCGGTGAGAAAGGAATAACGCGGCGACAGTAAAGTCAATGCCTCAGTGATGCGGCAGGGTGAGGAATCTTCTCGTTTCCCTGGCAGGCAGCCGGAAATCTGTCCGAATCGGATGCCGTTCCGGTGAAGAATTGAAGGAGCGCCACCGCTCCGGTCCGTGGCGGATTGCCGTCGGCCGCGCGCGGGGTCGCGCCGCTGTTCGTCCGGGAAGGCCTCCGGACTGGGTCGCGTACCTCATCGCGCCGGACCTCTCCTCCGACCCGGTGGCCGGTCCCTCGCACGGGTCTCTCACCCGTACCGCTTTCTCGGGGGATTCACGTGGCCCATTTGCCCGAGTACGGTGGTGCCCTTGAGTGCGTATATTCGTGTCCCGCCGACGGGACAGGAATGCGTTGAGGTCGGCGTACTTGAAACCGTTCGCCGTGCCGGTCTACGTTGGCGGCGCGACCGCTGGAAATTCAATCCCGCCCGGACGCGCATTCCTCTAGGAGTGGAAATTTGCCGATCGAAGATGCGACCCACACATCGCTCAGTCATGCCAGCGGGAGAGAATCTTCTATGAGTGATCGTGAACACGAGACCTACGATGTTGTCGGCATCGGTTTCGGCCCTTCGAATCTGTCACTCGCCATAGCCCTGGAGGAATATCGGGCGAACAATCCGGGAAATGAGGTCAGCGCCCTCTTTTTGGAGCGGCAGTCCGCATTCGGTTGGCACCGCAACATGCTGCTGCCGTCAGCGACCATGCAGATATCTTTCCTCAAAGATCTGGTCACGTTCCGCAATCCGACGTCGAATTTCAGCTTCATCGCCTATCTGCACGCATCGGGGCGGCTGACGCAGTTCGTCAACAATCAGGACTTCTTCCCGACGCGCCAGGAGTTCCATCAGTACCTTGAGTGGGCCCAGGCACGCGTGGCCGATCGCATCGCGTACGGCTCCGAGGTGGTGTCGATCGGGCTGCCGGCGGACGTCGACCCGGAGCGCGCGGACCGTCTGCGCCTGGAGGTGGCGGACGCCACCGGCAGGATCGGCCGTGTCGTCGAGGCGCGGAACGTGGTGATCTCGACCGGACTGGTCCCGAGCATGCCCGTCGGTACCGAGCGTGACGACCGGGTGTGGCACAGCTCGGAGTTCCTGGAGAAATTCCGCCGGGCGAACCCCGCCGAACTGCGTCGGGTCGCGGTGGTCGGAGCGGGACAGAGCGCGGCCGAGATCACCAGGTTCCTCTACGACGAGCTCCCGCACGCCCAGGTGTACGCGGTCATCCCGTCCTACGGCTACTCCGTCGCGGACGACACCCCCTTCGCCAACCAGATCTTCGACCCCGCGGCCGTCGACGACTACTACTTCGGCACCGACCAGACCCGGGAGGCGTTCTGGCGGTACCACCGCAACACCAACTACTCGGTCGTCGACGACGAGGTGATCCGGGACCTGTACCGCCGGTCCTACGACGACGAGGTGCGGGGCATCCGGCGCCTTGAGTTCCTCAATCTGACGAGGGTCAGCGGTGTGAAGAGCCTCAGCGCCGAGACCCGTGTCTCGCTCCAGGTGGGCCCCGACGAGGAGGTGCGCGAACTCGACTTCGACGCACTCGTCTGCGCGACCGGATACAGCACGATGGAGCCGACCCGGCTGCTCGGTGATCTGGACCGCCACTGCATGCGCGACGACGCGGGCCGCTACCGGGTGGAGCGGGACTACCGCATCGTGACCGGTCCCGAGATGCGCTGCGGCATCTACCTTCAGGGCGGTACCGAGCACACCCACGGCCTGACCTCCTCGCTCCTGTCGAACATCGCTGTCCGCAGCGGTGAGATCGCCGACTCGATCGTGGCCGGGCGTGCGGGGCGGGACGCCGAGCGGGACGTCTTCGCCGAGATCGGCGGAGACGTCCGCTAGCCGGACCGGACCGCGGAGGCGAACGGACCGGACGTCATACCGGCCGGATGTCATACCGGCCGGCCCCATACCGGAGCCCGCGTGCCCGCATTCCGCCCTTGGCCGAGGTGTGCGCGCGTAGGCTCCGATCACGGAGTCGTTCCACTCTCTCCGTGTCTCGGTATACCGAAAGGAGGCTTCGGGATGAGGAGTCCGGTGGAAGAGCGGTGGATACGCCGCTTCCGGGACGGCGACGGCTGCCTGACGAAGCTCGTCTGCTTCCCCCACGCCGGCGGCTGGACGAACGCGTACCGCACCTGGACGCTGGGCCTGCCCTCGGACATCGGTGTGCTCGCCGTCCGGTACCCCGGCCGGGAGGACCGACTCGGTGATCCGTTCCCGGCCGGGCTGGACACCCTCGCCGACGACATAGCCGACGCCCTGGTCGAACTGGCGCGGCACCGGCTGGTGTTGTTCGGCCACAGCATGGGTGCGTCGGTGGCGCACGAGGTGGCGCTGCGCCTCCAGAAGCGTGGCTGTCCGCCGACCGCCCTGTGCGTGTCAGGCCGACGTCCGCCGCACGCGCTGGAGGGCCAGCGCCGGTTCGCCGGCACGGACGAGGAGGTCATCGCGGATGTCCTCAGGTTCGACGAGAGCCGGGCTCCGGTCTTCGAGGACCCCGAGCTGAGGGAGATCCTGCTGCCGGCGATCCGCGCGGACTACCGGCTGGTCGACGACTATCGCGGTGGCGACCGGCCGCCGCTCGACTGCCCGGTCCACGGCTACACCGGCGACGACGATCCCGAGGTCACCCCGGAGCAGATGCGCGGCTGGGCCGATATGACGCAGGGCGTCTTCCGGCTCCGGGTGCTGCCCGGAGGCCACTTCTACCTCAGGGCGGAGGAGGCCGCGCTGCTGGCCGACATGAGAGCCGTACTGAGCCGGACCCCACCTCCTGCGTGAGCGGCCTGGTGGCCCACCCGACATGGCGCGTTCGAAGACGTGACGTCCGACGAGCTCGTCCGACGACGGACCGCCGTCCGCGTCTGTCGGGGCGGCTATCGCACCCAGCCGTTGAACTGCTGCCTGGCGCGGGACGCTCGCTTGCTGTTGGCCAGCGCAGAGGCGGAGGCGCGGACCATCCAGGCGTTGACGGACATCCCCTGCCGGGACGCCGCCTCCTCGATCTGGTCCTTCATCGCCTGCGGCGGCCGGAAGTTGATCCGGGCCGTTCCGCTCACGGCGCCACCGAGCGCTTCGGCCGGCCAGTCGCCCGCCGCGTCACCGGTCTCGTCCGGGCCGGCCTCGACGAGGCCCTCGTCGCTCGAAGGCGGAGTCACGACGAAACTGGGTTCCATTCCGCGCAGGCGGAGATCCACCGAGCCGGGTGCCAGGTCCCGGCTGATCTCGTCGGCGGCGGCCGACAGAACCTTGAGCAACGTGAGTCGGACGGCCGGCTCCAGCGGGGCGACGAGTCGCTCGGCGATCGCACGGGTCTCGGAGTCCCCTGCCGCGGACGCTGCGACCAGTTCGTCGCGCAGCGCCTCGACATACTCCCGTAGTTCCATGGACCAATCATGGCACACGGGTTGCGCCGCATGGCGCCTGGTTGGCTTATTCGTCCAGGGTGTATATGCGCAGGTCGGACGCTTGGCGCGGAGACGGGGCGACGCGGTTCTCGGGGCTGCGGGCCGACGGTTGGCGTGACGCCGGTGAGTGTCGCGGACAAGGCGCCACGTGGAAGGGACGCGAGCCCGGAGCGGTGCGCGCTCGGGGTCATTCCAAGCGGGAACGCTCCACCACGATGTCGCCGATCACGGCCCGCGCACGGACATGGACGATGTCGTCGGCCTGTTGCGCTCCCGCCAGGAGCAGCAGAGAGGTGTAGGCGGTGCCCGCGGCGGAGTCGAGGGACAGGCGGGCCTCGCTCGTCTCGGCCACACCGATGCGGATGTTGCCGAACGAGGTGACGGCCACGACGGATCCGCAGATCACCTCCCCGATGTCGATACCGCCCTGCAACGTGCGGGCCTCCACGTCGGTGTGAGCCCGGCTGATCCGGATCTCCCCCTTCTCGGTGCGCATGCGGGCGACACCGCACACCGTCCCCACTCTGGCGGCGCCGTCACCCATTGTCCTGATCGTGGCGCTGCCTTCGACCTGCCGCATGTGGACGTCACCCCCGGCGGCCGTGGCCTTGACGCTGCCGGCCGCGCAGTCGACCGTGATGTCTCCGAGGGAGGAGGTGAGGTGCAGACCACCGGTGCGGTCGAGCCCGATGCGGCCCATCCCTGTGCTGAGCCGGCAGTTGCCTAGTTCTCCCACGGCCAGGAAGTCCGCCGCCATGCCGCGGCCGTGCAGGCTCGATCCCGTCGGCACGGCCATCACCACGGTGACAGCGCCTCCGGTTCGGCCGGGTTCGGGGACCTCCACGAGCAGCCGACCGTCCGCGTATTCCACGTACAGCTCCTCGGCCGCCTGCACGTCGTCCTGGTCGCCGCTGTCGCGCGGATACACCCTCACGGTGGTGTCGGTGCGGTCACTCGCGGCTATGTGGACCTGGCCGAGCGTCAGGCTGAGCACCACGCGGACAGGTGCTGGTGTGTCGAACGTCGGAATGGCGAGCCGCCTTCGGAATGTCTGTGGCCGCCGATCCGGTGAAGAGGGCAGCCCGGACGGCGCGGATTGACGCTTGGTCACGGCAATGGCCCACGGGCCCGGGGGTGCGACATGCCGGAGCGTGAGCGGGATGCGCCGGAGGACCCGGCGCATCCCGGTGCGCTCTCACCGTCAGTGCCCTCTGCGCGGGTTCCCGCGGGGCCGACCGGGAGCCGGGCACGGGCGCCTGAGCATGCGCGGCGCGACTCTCTGCTGATGGCATGGCGTCACGTTAGCGCCATAACGTCATGTCAAGCACGGAGGACACGGGGGTGTCGCGTCGACGGCGCGCGGAATCGGTCAAGGCGGTGTCGGGGCGCGCCGACGAGGTTTGAACGGCACTCGCCGCCTGGGCAAAGGGGCCAGCACGGGCAGTCCGCCCGATGCGCACGAGTCCGCCGGACATCCCCCCGGCGGCCGCACGGCGTCGTCTTCCGGTCAAAGGGGGCCGTGCGGCCGCCGGGGATGCCTGTTCTGGCGGTGATATCCGCAGGTCACGGGTGTCACAGGAAGAGCACGCGATGTCCGGCCCATCAATGAGGCGCCAGCATGTGCCAACATGGCGCGTACTGGCGCATCTTCATGGCGCCATGTGGTGGCATCGTTGTATCGTCATCCTGACGGCCACTTCCGTCCGAGAGTCGTGGGCGGCCGTGGACGGCGCCGTGTCCCTCAGAGCACTCTCTCCGCCATCTCGCGCGACGGCTCGACGGCGCGCCCATGCAGACGCTGATAGGCGTACGCGGCGGACACGAGAGCTGTGTGGTGGTACCACCCGGGGAAGGAGCGCCCCTCGAAGTCCAGCAGGCCGAAGTCCCGTTCCATCGACGCGATCACGTCGGTCGTCCCGGCGTGCAGCGCGGCGACCCGGCAGACCTCCGAGAGGGTGTGGTGGGTGAGGCTGGTGAGCCACAGCCGTCCCGATGCGTGGGCCGGTCCTCCTTCGGTGAAGAGCCGGTACGGAGGGCCGGGGGAGCGCCCCTGGGAATTGCGGGGCAGGTGGACGAGCGTGGTCTGGAGGTGCGCGACGCGCTGCCGTCCGCTGTCCAGGGGGACGACCGCGGTCTCCGGGGTCTGCGCGAAGGCCAGAGCCCTCGCCGTCACCGGTCCTCCGGCGGTTTCGCCGGCCGGCTGCACCGGCAGGTGCGGTGCCACCGCGACGACGAAGTCGCGGTGACGCTTGGCGAGTCCGGACAGCAGGTGCTCCACGTCGGGTTCGTCGCTCATGTCGACGAGGGTCACGGAGGATGTGGATCCCGTGCGGGCCGACAGCCGGTCCACGAGTCGCAGGGTGTGCCTCCACATGGGCCGGTACCGCTCGGCGTCGGGTATGCGGGCGTCCCTGCGTCGTCCCGAGTCCTGTGTCCAACTCATCGGCAGGTGCAGGCACCAGTCGACGGGCACCTGGGTGGTGCCGACGCGGAGGAAGGAGCCCAGTCCCAGCTGGCAGTTGAGCGTACGGCCCGAGGACGGGTCGAAATAGCGGTGGACGCCCACCGATCTGTCACCCCGTTTGGGCATGACGGCCCGGCCTATGGGCCAGATCGGTTCGGGATCGTGGCCGGTCACCCAGCGGGTGAGTTCTTCCATGACCTCGTCGAAGTTCCAGGGGCTGAGGCTGACGAACTGCCGCAGTGACTGCACCGCGGACGGGTCCGGTGAGATTGCGGTGGCCAGTCGGCGCAGCGACTTCTTACCCGACGTGACGAGCAGCCCTTCCAGATAGGAGTGCGCCATCTTGCGCTGGTCGATCCGACGCAAGCTCTTGAATATTGTTCCGCTGAAACGATCCAGAGTTAAGCCCGAATTGCCGCCGTACGTCGTATTCCGTGAGGTTGACCAGGCTTCCGATGGGGCCACATCCATGGCGCAATAACTCCCCCGTGACTACTGAGCGTTGTGGAGAGAGAGTGTAGGTGGCGCACCAAGGTGGCGCCACTGTCCGGCGCATGGCTTGTTCTGGCGCCTTGCGTGGCACGCGTTGTTGAGGGTGTGGTGGCGGGAGCGCGGTTGAATATGGCATATGTCGTGAAGAGCGTGAGCGTCCCCGCACACCCTGGTGGCGGCTGGCGGGGGACTGGCCCTCCAACCCGTCCTGAGCTGCTGGGATATGGAGCATCCGGTCGCTGGGGAAGCGTGGTCCGGGAGCGTCGGTGCAGGTGATTCGAGGGCCTCCGTGTCGGGAGGCGGTGGTGGAACGGGCCGCCGGGCGCCTCGCACACCTGCTCGGTTCACGCCAACTGCGGGCTAGACCAGTGGACCAAAGGGACGTGAGAACTCCGCAAAGTAGTGCCCGATGGCGCCAAGATTCTTGAACTCGTATTGATGTCGGGGTCTACTCGGGGTGCAACGGTGGGCTGTCTCGGCCGCAACGGGGAACCGTGCAATGACTGGTTCATTCAGGTCGCCCGTGTTTCGAGCGGTGGTCACCATGCATGGCATGTAGGTGCTGCAACGGGGGTGAACGGTCTCAGTGTTTGAAGGGGAACCACCGCGAACCCATCAGCATTTTCCGCGCGTTGACACGGAGGCGTGATGGCGAAGCAGGTCGAGAAGTGCAGGGAATCCACACCACACACATTCGGCAAGACCGCAGAGGAGATTCCGAGGCAGCGTAGAGGCGGAGGTCCGGCATTACGGCGTGAGCAGGTGCTCACCACGAATGTGGGGCTGCACATACCCACGGGCCTCACCTTCGAGGAGTGGGAACGCGCCGGCCGTCAGCTGTCCGGGTTGGTGAACTCGTCGTCCTGGTGGCTCGGGGACTGGCTCATCTTCGGCAAGGACCAGTACGCCGACCGCTATGAGCGCGGCATCCGCGCGGCCGGGCTGCAGTATCAGACACTGCGCAACTACGCCTGGGTCGCCCGGCGGTTCGAACTGCACCGACGCCGGCCCGCGCTCAGCTTCCAGCACCACGCCGAGCTGGCGTCGCTGCCCGTCGACGACCAGGAGGCCTGGCTCGATCGCGCGGAGCGGACGAAGTGGAACACCAAGCAACTGCGCAACGCGATCCGGGCCGAACGCGAGGGCGCCGCGCAGCAGACGAACGCTGTCGCAACCACGCACCGGCTCGCCCTGCCCGACCATCGGCTCCAGTGGTGGCACAAGGCGGCGGCGCTCGCCGGAACCGAGTTGGGGGAGTGGGTGACCGCCACCCTCGATGCCGCCGCCGAGCAGGTGCTGAAGGAAAAGGAAGCGGATCCGCAAGTGCCGCTCGCCTGATCTTCTGACCGAGCGGACGGAAAGCCAGGGACGGCCGAGGAGGGCGGGGAAGGCAGGGAAGACCGAGGGAGGCAGGGCGCGGGAGAATTCGCGGGGTCCGCACACCCGGCACGACGGGGTGCGGACCCCGTGTCATGCGAGACGGTGTTACGGCAGGCGGCCCATGAGGTCGGCCGTCCGGGCGTGCCGGGTGCAACCGCGTCCGGCGAACGACTGCTCCACCCGCTCACGGATCTCGGGGCGTTGTTCCTGGCTGAGTTTGAACATGCCCTCCGCCTTGGTCACCCTGATGCGGAAGGCGCCCACCGCGGGCACGATCTTGCGAAAGTAGGTGAGGGATTCGGTCATGTCCCAGTTGTCACCGAACGCCTTCTCGAAGGTCTGCACCGTCGCCTGCACGACGCCGAGCGTCTCGTCGATCGTCTCGAATTTCTCCACCACTCCATGCACGTGCACGGAGGTGAAGTTCCAGGTGGGGGCGGCCGGTGCGATGTCGTAGACAGTGGGCGAGACGTAAGCGTGCGGACCGGTGAATGTGAAGAGGTTCACCGAGCCGGTCTCCAGTGCCGCCCAATGCGGATTGGCTCGGTTCATGTGGCCCAGCAGTGGCAGGCCGGCCAGGTCCGGAGCGGGCGAGTCGTCCCATTCGGGGTCGATGATGACGGGAAGGTGGGTGGCGTAGGGTCCGTCAGCGGGATTTCCGTTACTGGCCATCAGCGCCAGAGGATTCTCACGCATCAAGTCGACCATCCATGAAACATGTGGTTCCCGGTAATGACTGGGGACGAACATACAGCACCCACCTTTCATGACGTGATCCGGCGAATAGCCGATGGCGTCGCCATGGTGTCCTGTCGGCAGGACAACCGGATTCTTCATGATGGTGCGCGGTCATGTCGCGCGCAATCAATAGGAGACTGATACCCCCGAACTCACGCGGAGAACTACGACTGAAGCCCGCTGCTGCAGTTGCTCGTTGCATCTACATGAATAGATGCGGATTATTGCGCGTGCGACGGAAACCGCCGGAAAATGGCTACGCCATAATCTTTTCGGCGAATCAAGGGGGAATCCGTCCGGGCGGATCCGCCAGCACGGCGCAATTGCTGTGGGGGCCAGTGGGGGACCACAGGGCGATCGCGCACCTGAACAGCACGCGCGGAGACGCGCGTTCGGCCCCTACTTCGTGTTCGGCGGGGCTACTGGGGTTACCGGGGCCGCTGAGCCGCGCGTGCCACGTCGATGGCTGTCCAGGCCATGCCCGTTGCTCCGTCGAGTGCGGCTCGGTCCGCCGCCTGGGTGCGGGAGGCGGCGGTGAACTCCGGCTGGTGGTTGACCGCGGGCGCGCAGTCGAGGCCGAGCATGGGGTGGATGGTGGGCACGACATGGGAGACGTTCCCCATGTCGGTGGCGGCGCCGGTGACGCCGGCCGGCAGTTCGGGGAAGCGGCGGCCCAGTGCCGTCGCGTTGGCGACCCACAGGTCCAGCAGGTCCCGGTCCGGCCGCAGGTCTGCGTAGTCGGGGCCGACCGGTGTGGTGGACAGTTCGCAGCCGGTGGCCAGCGCGCCCGCCTCGAAGCAGCGGCGCACCCGCTCGGACAACGGCCGCAGTGCGTCCAGGTCGTCGCTGCGTACGATCCAGCGGCCCCGGCTGGCGTCGGGGACGATGTTGGCGGCGGAGCCGGCGTGGGTGACGATGCCGTGGACGCGGTCGGAGGCGCCGGTGTGCTGGCGCAGCAGCCCGACGGCGACCTGGGCGACGGTCATGGCGTCCGCCGCGTTGACGCCCAGCTCGGGATAGGCGCCGGCGTGGGCCGCCTTGCCTTCGTAGGCCACGTCGAACTGGGTGACGGCCAGGCCGGGCATCGCCGCCATCTCGACCGCCGCCGGATGGACCATCATGGCCGCGTGCACGCCGTCGAAGGCGCCCTGTTCCAGCATCAGCACCTTGCCGCCGCCGCCTTCCTCGGCGGGGGTGCCGAGTACCCGTACGGTCAGGCCGAGTTCGTCCGCCAAGGGGGCGAGTGCGACACCGGCGCCGACGGCCGCGGCGGCGATGACGTTGTGGCCGCAGGCGTGTCCGATGTCGGGCAGCGCGTCGTACTCCGCGCAGATCGCGATGTGCGTCGGCCCGCTGCCGACCGTCGCCTGTACGGCGGTCGGCAGCCCGCAGTAGCCGTGCTCGACCTCGAACCCCGCGTCGCCGAGGGCGTCGGCGACCCAGCGGCTGGCGAGGTACTCCTCGAAGGCCAGCTCGGGGTGGGCGTGGATCCGGTGGGAGAGGGCGATCAGGTCGTCCGCCGCGGCACGGACGTGCCGTGCCGCGGCCTCCTTGGCGGTGGTCACCGGCCGGCCGCCGGAGCGGTGGCGGCGATGTGCACGGCGGCGGGCCGGGTCGCCGCGTCGTAGGCGGCACGGGCCCCGGTGGCTCCCATACCGCTGTCGCGGGCGGGCTCGTACAGCCGCTCGGGGCCGCCGCCCTGCCACTGGTTGACCCAGACCACGCCCACGGGCAGGTGCGAGGCCGCCGCGATGTGGTCGGGGTCGTCGGTGTAGACGGTGGCGGCGAGGCCGTAGCGGGAGGCGGCGGCGCGGGCCAGGCCCTCCTCGAAGCTCGGCACGACGGTGACGGGCGCGACCGGGCCGAACGTCTCCTCGGTCATCACGAGCATGGTGTCGTCGACCCCGGTGAGCACGGTCGCCGGGTAGAAGTAGCCGGTGCCTTCCGGCACGGCTCCGCCCGCGCGGACGGTGGCGCCCTTGTGGACGGCATCCTCGACGTGGAGCCGTACGGTGTCGCGCTGCCGTTCGTCCACCAGCGGGCCGAGCATCGTGGCGGGGTCGAGGCCGTCGCCGACGGCGAAGGTCCCCGCGGCGGCGACCAGCGCCTCGACGAACTCGTCCGCGATCCGCTCATGGACGTAGATCCGTTCCATGGAGGTGCAGATCTGGCCGGTGTTGATGAACGCGCCGAACGCGACGGCCTGCGCGGTGGCCACCGGATCGACTCCGGCGTCGATCACGACGGGGTCCTTGCCGCCGAGTTCGAGCACACTGCGGCTCAGGCGCCGTCCGGTCGCCGTTCCCACGGCGCGGCCCGCCCCGACCGAACCGGTGAAGTGGACGAGCCGTACGTCTTCGTGTTCCGTCAGCGCCGCGCCGGTGCGGGCGTCGCCGAGGACCAGGTTCAGTACGCCCGGGGGCAGCCCGGTGATGGCGGCCAGCTCGAACAGCCGGACCGTGGACACCGGGGAGCGTTCGGAGGGCTTGACCACGACGGTGTTCCCGGCGGCGAGCAGCGGGCCGAGTGCGCCGAGGACCATGACGACGGGGAAGTTCCACGGGGTGATCACGGCGGTGACGCCGAGCGGGTGGCGGACGATGTCGGTCCGCCCGCCTGCCGCACCCGTACCCGTACCTGCATCCGGATCGGGACCTGCATCCGCATCCGTACCTGCATCCGTACCCGCACCTGCATCCGGGCCCGGACCCGCGCCGGTCACCGTTTCGGTGAACGGGTAGGTGAGTGCCTGGTCCGCGGCGGCCTTCAGACCGGCCACGGCCCCCGCGATGAAGGACTGCCCGATGCCGACCGGCTTGCCCATCTCCCGGCATTCCAGTTCGGCCAGTTCCGCGGCGTGCGCGGCGATCGTGTCGGCCCAGGCGTGGATCAGTTCCACGCGCCGGGCCACGGTGAGCGCGGCCCACCCGGGCTGCGCCGCGACCGCCCCGGTCACGGCGCGGTCGACGTCCTCGGCGCTGCCGGCGCGGAACCGCGCGAACGTCTCCTCGGTGGCGGGGTTGACCACGGCGACGACGTCCTCGCCGGCCGGCTCTTCCCACCGGCCGCCGATGTAGTTCTGGAGGGTTTCCATGATGGTGGCCGTCTTTCTTCGGTACGGGGTGGGTCGAGGTGTCTCGGTGAGGGCGCGGTTCACGCGTCGAGCCGGGCGGCCATGAGTTCGCCGGTCATGATGGCGGCGAGATTGGTGTTGGCCCGCGGCACGGCGGGGAAGATCGAGGCGTCCACGACCCGCAGACCCCGGACGCCCTGCACCCGGCACGCCGGGTCTACGACCGTGTCGGGGGCTCCGGGAGCCCCCATCCGGCAGGTGCTCGTGCCGTGCTGGGCGTCGATGACCGTGGACAGGAGATGGTCGTCGAGGTCGCCGTCGTTTGCGAGGGCCTCGAACAGCGGACGGTTGGCCTCTTCGACCGAACCGCCGAGGACGGCGGCGGTCTCGGCGCGGCCGCTCAGTTCGACGAGGGCGCGCACGCCCTCCCGCATCGGGGCGAGGTCACGCTCGTCGGAGAGCATCCGCTGGGCGACGTACGGGTGTGCCGAAGGATCGGTGGAGACCAGGGTCAGTTCGCCGCGCGAGTGGGCGCGGTTCAGCCAGACGCCGAAACCGCCGGAGTGCGACTCGGCGTTCGCCGTGGCCATGGCCAGCACGTTCTGGTTGAGCGAGACGAACATGAGGTCGTCGGAGTGCGTACCCGAGGCGCTGGACCAGCGCACGCAGACGTTGGTGTGCCGGTCGTGCGGCGACTTGATGGCGGCTTCGGCCCGCAACGGCAGGGAGAGCACCGTCATCGCGTGGTCCTGCATCCCGAGACCGACCGGCAGGTCCTGCCGGACCTCGATGCCCAGCTCCCGCAGCCGGGCGGCGGGGCCGATGCCCGAGCGCAGCAGGATCGCCGGGGAGTGGATCACCCCCGCGCTGAGGATCACCTCGTCCGCGTACTCCGTGACGATCGCCCCGTCGATCACCACCCGGACGCCGATCGCGCGGTCGTTCTCGAAGACGACGGAGTCCACGAGTGCGTCGCCGCGGACGGTGAGGCCGGGCAGTTCGCGCGAGGGTTCGAGGTAGCCGTCGTTGACGGTGACGCGGCGGGCGTCACGGGAGTTGATCGGGTAGGGCGAGACGCCGGTGGCGCCGGGGGCGTTGACGTCGGGCGCCCAGCCGTGGCCCGCCGCCAGGGCCGAGTCGGCCAGGGCCCGGTCGACGCCTCCCCAGGCCCTCCTCGGCATTCTGTGGATCGGGGTCGGTCCGCCGCGGCCGTGGTAGGGCCGGTCCCCGAACTCCTCGTCGTCCTCCAGCATCGAGAAGTACGGCAGCACGTCCTCGGGCGCCCAGCCGGTACAGCCGAGCCGGACCCACTCCTCGAAGTCCTCCATCGGCGGCCGGATGGCGATCTGACCGTTCACGGACGAACTGCCGCCCGTTCCACGGCCGCGCCAGTACGGGGCCTGTTGCTGCTTCTCGGTGCGCGAGGAGTTCAGGCCGGTCCACACGAGATGTTCCGAGGCCGCGGGGTCCATCAGGGCCACCACGGGATTGGGCGAGCGCCATGGTTCCGGCAGCTGCGCCGAGCGGTGGTCGGGGCCCGCCTCCAGCAGGAGGACCCGCCGGCCGCGGGCGGCGGCGCGGGCGGCGAGCACCGCGCCGGCGGAACCCGCGCCGACGACGATCAGATCGCGATCATGTTCTGCCATCTGGACTCCTTGATACGGGAGCGTCTCGCGCCGATACGGGAGCGTCCCGCGCCGGTGACTCCTGCGTGGATGCTGGTAATCTGACCTATCAGGAAAGTTCAGTCAAGAATGAATTTTCATTTTTTTCCGTACGGGAGGATCGGTGTCGCCAGCCGCCGACGACGTTTCAGCCATGCGCGCGGGGGGTTCGGCCATGGAGGGCGAGAGCTCGGCCGGGGTGGATGAACTGCTGGTCGAGGACTTCGGGCAGCGGATCGGGCGGGCGATGGGGTGGCCGCCGATGGCCGGACGGCTGGGGGGCGTCCTGATGCTCAGCCCGGACCCCATGACGATGTCCGAGCTGCAGGAGGCCCTGGGAGCCAGCAAGGGCTCGGTGTCGGAGATGACCCGCCTGCTCATCACGAACGGCACGGTCGAACGGGTCAAGGTGCCCGGCGTGCGCCAGGCCGGTTACGTATGGCGCGACGACGCGTGGAGCGGCTGCCTGCAGCATCAACTCGACCAGACCCAGCAGCTGTTCGAACTCGCGCGGATCGTGCAGGAGCGGGGGGCGGACATGCCGGAGGCACAGCAGGCGCGGCTGCGGGACATGCACGCCTACTACGCCTTCATGGTGCGGGAGTTGAGCCGGCTGGTGGGCGAGTACCAGCGGCTGCACACCGGATAGGTGCGGCTCCCTGGCCGGAGCGGATCGGCTGGGGTCAGCCCCTGCCCGTCCGGTCATCGGCCGACAGGTGTTCCACCGTCCTGCCCTTCCCGGTGGACGTCCGGGTGACGTGACCCGAGGAGTGGACCCGCGCATGGGTGCCCTCCGGCGGGCAGTTCCCCCTTGCGTTCCAGAAGGGGTGAGCTTCTCCGGCCCGGCTGCCCCGGAACCGGGACGCCCGTGCGGGGCGTACGGGGGATTCCCGTGGCGCCCGAGGTGTGGCGTGAGCTGACGGAGAACGCCGCGCGGTTCGGGATCGCTCCGCCGACGCCCACGCCTGCTCCGGCGCCCACACCGACGCCTGCTGCCACGCCGACGTCCGCTCCCACGGGCTGAGGGGACGCCGGGCCGTCGAACAGCGATTCCTGCGCCGTCCTCAGGACAGGGCGCCCATGTGTGCGAGGGCCTGCTTGAGCAGAGCGCCGTGGCCGCCCGGCATCTCGTTGAGGACCATGGGGGACGAGGCCTCCTGCGGGCTGAACCAGACCAGGTCGAGCGCGTCCTGGCGGGGACGGCAGTCGCCGGTCACCGGCACGATGTAGGCGAGCGACACCGCGTGCTGGCGGGGGTCGTGGAACGGCGTGTCCCCCAGCGTCGGGAAGTACTCGGCGACGGTGAAGGGCTGCAGCGAGGCCGGGATGCGGGGCAGCGCGACCGGGCCGAGGTCCTTCTCCAGGTGGCGCAGCAGGGCGTCCCTGACCCGTTCGTGGTGCAGCACCCGGCCGGAGACGAGCGCGCGGCTGACCGCTCCGCCCGATCCCATGCGGAGCAGCAGTCCGATGCTGGTCACTTCGCCGCTGTCGTCGACGCGTACCGGCACGGCCTCCACGTACAGGATCGGCATACGGGCGCGTGCCTGCTCCAGCTCGTCGTGGGGCA
The DNA here is from genome assembly GCF_042677425.1 of Streptomyces sp. NPDC127119. NCBI lineage: Bacteria > Bacillati > Actinomycetota > Actinomycetes > Kitasatosporales > Streptomycetaceae > Streptomyces > Streptomyces sp. NPDC127119. The sequence continues at coordinate 18,011 of NZ_JBHXTO010000129.1, forward strand.
GCCAGCCGGGCGTGGTTTCGGTCATGTCAGACATTGGTTGATCATACTTTCAGCCTCTGGTGTCGCGAGCGTGTCGCCCGACACAGCGTGGTCCGGGGCCACGGATGATCCGTGGCCCCGGACCTTCTGTCCGCTGGGCCCCGCGGCAATCGCGAGATCACTCTCAAGAGGTCGGTTCGGTCACCTTCGTGGCGGTGTCGCCGTCGACGGCCGCGGCCAGCTGCGGCACCAGGCGGTCCAGCATGTAGGGCAGGCTCAGCACCGACACGAAGGACACGGAGTTGCCGTAGTCGCTGGTCTCCTCGACGAAGACCTCGCGACCCTGCTTCACCACGTCCAGGTCGCCGTAGAGCGCGTTCTTGTGGAGCTTGGCCCCGTCCTTCGCCGTGTCCCCGACGATCCAGACGGCGGCGTCGGTGTTCAGCAGGTCGGTGCGCTCCTTGCTGATGTTGGCACCGAACTTGTCACCGATGACCTTGTCGAGGTCGGTCGGCAGTTTGAATCCGAGGTCGGTCAGCACCCGTGAGCGCGAGTCCTGGCTGCCGAAGACGAAGATGCCCTCGTACGGGGTCGCCATCACGCCCGTGGACTCGGCGAAGTCGGGGTTGTCCTTGGCGGCGGTCGCGAAGTCGGACTCGACGCCCTTCACGAGGTCCTTCGCCGCGGACTCCTGGCCGAGCGCCTTGCCGATGATCTCGGTCTGCTGCTGCCACGGCACACCGAAGTCGTTGTACTGCTTGGGCTGGGCCACGACCGGCGCGAACTTCGAGAGGGTCGTGTACTGGTCCTTCGTGAGGCCGCCGTAGACCGCGAGGATCAGGTCGGGGTTCAGCTCGGCGATCTTCTCCGTCTGCGGGCCCGTGCCGGTGTCCTTGAGGACGGTCGGGGTCTTCCCGCTGCCCAGTTTGTCGGTGGCCCAGGGACCGATGGCGCCCTTGTAGCCGCCGAGCCACTCGGTGGTGCCGACGGGCACCTTGCCGAGAGCGAGGACGGCGTCCTGATCGGTCAGCCCGACCGTGACGATCCGCTTCGGCTCGGACTTGACGGTGGTGCTGCCGTATTTGTGGGCCAGGGTCACCGGGAAGGCGCTGTTCGCGGACGCGGACCTGTCCGCGCCCGCCGCGTCCGAGCCGGAGTCGTCGTCGGAGCCGCAGGCCGCCGCGGTGCTGAACAGGAGGAGTGCGGAGGCGAGCGTCGCGACAAGGCGTGCGCCTCTGGAAGAGCCGGGCATCAGTGGTCCTTCACGGTGGTGGTGTCAGGGCTGGTGGTGACGTGGCTGGTGGTGCTGTGAGGGCTGGGGTGGTGCGTGGGGGTCCGGTCGGCCGTGGCGCGGGTGCCGGACCAGGCCGCCCACAGGGAGGCGTAGGGGCCGGCCGCGGCGCACAGCTCGTCGTGGGTGCCGTTCTCCACGATCCGGCCGCCGTCCATGACGACGATCCGGTCCGCGGTGGCGGCCTGCGTGAGGCGGTGCGCGACGATCAGCGCGGTGCGGCCCTCCACCGCCCGGTCGGCCGCCTGCTCCAGGAGCCGGGCGCCGGTGCTGCCCGCCTCGGCGGTGGCCTCGTCCAGTACGGCCACCGGGGGGTCGGCCAGCACCAGGCGCGCCAGGGCGAGTTGCTGGACCTGGGCGGAGGTGAGGCGGTGCCCGCCGTCGCCGACGACCGTGTCCAGGCCGTCGGGGAGGGCCCCGGCCCAGTCGAGGGCGTCCACCGTGGCCAGTGCCGTACGCAGTTCGTCGTCGGTGGCGTCGGCCCGAGCGAGCCGCAGGTCGTCCGCGAGCGGCCCGGCGAAGACGTGCGTCTCCTGGGTGACCAGCGCGACGGGCAGGCCCTGGCGGGGCACGCCGTCGTCGGTCGTCACGCGTACCGAGCCGGACGTCGGACGGTGGACGCCCGCGATGAGTTTGGCCAGGGTGGTCTTCCCGGCGCCGCTCACGCCGACCAGGGCCACACGCTCGCCCGCCCGGAGCGTGAGGTCCACACCGTGCAGGACGGGGCGGCCCGGTTCGTACGCGTGGTCGATGCCCGTCACGGTGACCGTGCCGTGCGCGTCCGTGGCGCGCGGGTCGTGGCCCGCGGACGGCTGCGGTTCGGGGGAGGGCTGGTCGGCGACTCCGACCAGGCGGGCGAGCGCGGCGGTCGCCGACTGCGCGTCGTCGAGGAGGACGAGTGCCTGGTTGACCGGCGAGAACAGACTGTGGAAGTAGAGGGCGGCGGCCGTGGCCGTGCCGATGGACACCGATCCGCCGCGCACCAGCAGGAACCCGGTGACGAGGACCGCCGCGAGTCCGGCGTACTCCGCCACGTGCAGCCGGTTGTAGAAGTTCAGCACCAGCCGTACGCCGCGCAGCGTCAGTTCGACGGCTGCCGACGAACGCCGGGTCACCCGCGCGGTGTGCTCCTCCTCAAGACGGAACGCCCGTACGGTGCTTGCGCCCGCGATGGTGTCCAGCAACTGCTGCTGCTGGGACCCGGTGGCGATCCGCTGCTCCGCGTAGAGCGGCACGGCGTTGCGTACGTACCAGCGGGCGGTGGAGGCCTGGACGGGCACCGCGACGAGGGCCGCGAGGAAGAACCGCCAGTCCAGCGCGGCCATCGCGGCCAGGGTCAGCACGATGGCCAGCAGCGAGCGGGCCAGTTCGGGCAGGGCCGAGCGCACTGCCTCGCCCACCACCGAGACGTCCCGGGTGACCCGTGCGGTGAGGTCGCCCGCTCCCGCCTTCTCCACCTGTTCCAGGGGCAGGCGCAGGGCCTTCTCGACGAACCGCTCGCGCAGCTGCGCGAGGACGGTCTCGCCGAGCCGTGACACAAGTGCCAGGCCCACCACGGTGGTTCCCCCCTGGGCGAGGGCGACCAGCACCAGCAGGACGACCGGCAGGGTGATGCTCCCGGGCGGCCGGTGGTCGGCGACCAGGTCCACGATGCGGCCGAGCAGCGGCTGGACCAGCAGGCCGACGGCGGTGGCCACCACCATCATGGCGAACGCGCCGAGGGCCAGTCGGCGGTGCGGGCGTACGAGTTCGCGTACGGCGGCGCGGGTACGGGCCTGGGTCGCCGTGGGCAGCAACTGCCGTGCCGCGGTGGCGGTTCCGCCCAGGCCGGCGGCGGTGTCACTCATGCCAGAACCGCCGCTCGGTAGGTCTCATGACGGGCTATCAGGTCGGCGTGCGGGGCCGTGTCGGTGACCCGGCCGCCGTCGAGCAGGACCACCCGGTCGGTCACGGCGAGGAGCGCGGGGCTGGTGGTCACCAGGACCGTGGTGCGGCCCTTGCGGACCTCGCGCAGACCGGTCGCGATGCCCGCCTCCGTCACCGCGTCGACCGCCGTGGTCGGATCGTGGACCACCAGCACGGCACGGTCGGCGGCCAAGGCGCGGGCCAGCGCGACCCGTTGGCGCTGTCCGCCGGAGAGCGAGCGGCCCCGTTCACTGACCGCGGTGTCCTCGCCGTCGGGCAGGGTCTGCGCGACCTGAGCCACTCCGGCCGCGGTCATGGCGGGCTCCGGGTCGCCGGACGCGGGAGCGGCGGCCGTCACGTTGTCGCGGACGGTGCCTTCGAAGAGGTCCGCGTCGTGCTCGGCCACCAGCAGGGCCGTACGCATCTCGGCCGGATCCAGGTCCCGCAGGGACACGCCGTCCAGTTCCACCGTGCCCGAGTCGGGGTCCGACCGCCGGGCCAGGCAGTGCAGCAGGTCGGTGGCGTGGGCGGGGTCGGTGGCGACCACGCCGAGCAGTTCGCCGGGCGCGATGTCCAGGTCCACGTCCCGCAGTCCGCCGTGGCTGACGCCGGCCAGTCGCAGTGCGCCGCGCACCTCCGACGGCAGGCTCAGGTCACCGGCGGTGACGCCGTGCGGGGTGGCCAGGACCTCCCCGACCCGGCCGGCCGAGGCGCGGCCCTGGGCGAGTTCGGCGTTGACCCAGGCGAGTACTTCGAGGGGGCCGACGAGGAAGAGCGCGAGTCCGACCGCCGACACCAACTGGCCGAGGCTGATGGTGCCTTCGGCGGCCAGCCGTCCGCCGACCAGTGCGACGAGCGCGATCAGGCAGCCGGTCAGGGAGAGCACCATGCCGCTCTGGAAGGCCTGCGCGCGGGCCGCCTTCAGCGTGGCCGCCAGGGAGTCGCGGCTGGTGGTGCGGTAGCGGTCGATGGCCGCCGACTCGCCGCCGATGCCCTTGAGGATCCTGAGGCCCGCCACCAGGTCGGCGGCGACGGCGGAGGCGTGTGCCGCGCGCTCCTGCTCGGCCTCGCTGCGGGTCTCCAGGGGCTTGCTCAGCAGATGCCCGAGCCAGAGCAGCACGGGTGTGCCGAGCAGGACGACCAGGCCGAGCAGGACCGACGTACGCAGCAGGACGAAGGCGCAGGTGAGGATGCCGGCCAGGGACGCGATCCCGTACATGACGGCCGTGTTGACGCCGCCGACCCGCTTGGCGTCCTCGGTGGCGATGTTGGCGAGCGCGCCGGGAAGCCGGCCGTCCTCGGCGCCACCTCCCGGGTGCAGTACGCGTCGTACGAGGGAGATGCGCAGGGAGTGTTCGGCCCGGACCGCGGACCGGTCGCCGGACCAGGCGCCGAAGCGGAAGGACAGGGCCAGCCCGACATAGACGACGGCGAGGACGCCCAGCCACAGGAGGAGGGCGCCGGTGTCGGAGCCGGTGACGGCCCGGTCGATCACCACGCCGATCAGCACCGGGACCAGGGCTTCACCGACCTGGTGCCCGGAGGCGAGCAGCGCGCCGAGACCGACGTCCCGGCGTTGCTCCCTGACCGACTCCCGCAGGACGTCACGTCCTGACGGATATGTAGGACTCACCCGCAACCCCTCCGGGATCGGACGAAGAAAACTTAGGTGAGGCTACTCTAAGTTGCTGACCATGGCATTGCCCAGGGCGGGCACGGGTGCGGGAGCCCGGCGCGGGTGTGGGTGTGGGTCCGGTGGCACACCCGCGCCGGACGGGCCGCTCAGGCCACCGGAACCGCCGACCCCGCCAAGTCGCCTGCGCGGTGGGCGATCAGGGACTCCAGGATCTCGCCGGACCGGACCGCCGTGGTGGACAGCAGGGTCGAGGTGAGGCCGTGCGTGTGCTCGGTCGCGCCCTGCAGATAGATGCCCGCCGTGACGTCGGGGGTCAGCTCGACACGGTGGTCGCGGCCGACGCGTACGGCGTCCTTGTCGTCCCGCAGGCAGAGTTTCGCGGTTCTGCCCAGCAGGGTGTCGAGGTCTCTGGGGCGGTAGCCCGTCGCGTGGACCAGCAGGTCCGCGGAGATCACCTCCCGTTCCCCGGTGGGGAGATACTCGACGGTGACCTCCAGGTGGTCGTCGAAGCTGCGGACGTCCCGGATGCGGGACACGTTGCGCAGTTGCAGCCGCTCACGGCCCTGGACCTTCTCGCGGTACATCGTCGCGTACAGCGACTCGATGAGGTCCATGTCGACCACCGAGTAGTTGGTGCTGCGGTGGTAGTCGACCAGGGACTGTTTCACCTCCGGCGTGGACCGGAAGTAGACGTCCACGGCCTCCGGGTCGAAGATCCGGTTGGCGAACGGGCTGTCGTCGGCGGGCGTGTACCCGTACTTGGCGAAGATCGCGCAGATCTCCGCCCCGGGGAAGGACCGGTGCAGGTAGTCGAGCGCCTCGGCGCCGCTCTGGCCCGCGCCGAGCACCAGGACGCGGCCCACCGCGTCGCCGTCACCGGAGGCGTTCAGCTCCCGTACGCGCGGCACGAGTTCGCTGTTGTGCCAGATGCGGTCCGACAGGGCCGTCTCCGGGGGCAGATGCGGCTCCAGGCCGACGGCCACCGAGATGTTCCGGGCCCGCCGGGTGACGGTCCTGCCCGGTTCGCCGGGTACGCGGCTGACGACGTCCAGCCAGCGGACCTCCCCGTCGGGGCCGGTCACCGGGTCGACGGAGACGACCTCGTCCGAGTAGTCGACGAGGTGCGCCACCCGGGAGGCCGCCCACTCGAAGTACTCGTGGAACTCGATCCGCAGGGGGAACAGCGTCTTGGCGTTGAGGAAATCCACCATCCTGCCCCGCTCCCGCAGGAAACACAGGAAGCTGAAGTCGCTGGTCGGGTTGCGCATGGTGACCAGGTCCTTGAGAAAGGACACCTGCATCGTGGCGTCTTCGATGAGCATGCCCCGGTGCCAGCCGAACGACGGCTGACGCTCCAGGAATCCCGCGCGGATCCGGTTCTCCGGAGCGGCTTGGGCGTTGTGTTCCTCAACGGCAATGGCCAGTGCGAGATTTGACGGCCCAAACCCTATACCGAGCACGTCAAGGACGGCGTCCGGTTCGTCGTGCAGTGCGTTCACCGCAACTTTTCCTTCCCCTAGGCGCCACTGATGTTAAATAAGGTTAGCCTTACCTTGCAATGGTGTGTCCTAGGAGAGGATCGACTATGCGGGTCGTCATGTTCGGCTACCAGACCTGGGGGCATCGCACCCTCCAGGCTCTGTTGGACTCCGACCACGAGGTGGTCCTGGCCGTGACCCACCCCAAGAGCGACCACGTGTACGAGAAGATCTGGGACGACTCGGTGGCCGATCTGGCCGAGAAGCACGGCGTACCGGTGCTGCTGCGCAACCGGCCCGACGACCCCGAACTGCTGGCCGCCCTCAAGGACGCGGAGCCGGACCTGATCGTCGCCAACAACTGGCGCACCGTGCTGCCCCCGGAGGTCTTCGACCTGCCGCCCCACGGCACGCTCAACATCCACGACTCGCTGCTCCCGGCCTACGCGGGCTTCTCCCCGCTGATCTGGGCGCTGATCAACGGCGAGCGGGAGGTCGGTGTCACCGCACACCGGATGAACGCCGAACTCGACGCCGGTGACGTGCTGCTGCAGCGCGCGATACCGGTCGGCGCGGCCGACACCGTCGCCGACCTGTTCCACCGCACGGTCGACCTGATCGGCCCGGTCGTGAACGAGTCGCTCGACCTGATCGCCTCGGGCCGCGCCCGGTGGATACCCCAGGACCGCAGCCGGGCCAGCTTCTTCCACAAGCGCTCGCTGGAGGACAGCCGGATCGACTGGACCTGGCCCGCAGAGGACATCGAGCGGCTGGTACGGGCCCAGTGCGACCCGTACCCGAACGCGTTCACCCACCACCGCGGGCAGCGGATCCGGATCGTGGAGTCCGCGGTCTCGGAGGGCCGTTACGGCGGCACCCCGGGCCGGATCTTCATCCGCGAGGGCGACGGGATCGTCATCGTCGCCGGTACGGAGGCGAGGAACGGGCGGCTGCGCGGGCTGGTCGTCAAGCGGGTCCGCACCGAGGACGGGGCGGAGCACGCGGCGACGGACTACTTCCGCACGATGGGCGGCTATCTCACGGGTCGCCCGTGAGCGCCACCGCGGTGAGCGGAACGGCGGTGAGCGGCACGGCGGTGGCCGACGCGGCCGTGACGGACACGGCTGCGGCGGACACGGGTCCGACGGCCACGGTGACCGAGGCCGCCGCGTCCGCCGGGCTCGCCGAGCGGCTCGTGGCGCTGGAGCCCCTGCGCGGGCACACGGTCGTCGTCAAGTACGGCGGCCACGCGATGACCGACGACACGCTCCGACGGGCCTTCGCGCAGGACGTCCTCACCCTGTACCGGGCGGGCGTCCGGCCCGTCGTGGTGCACGGCGGCGGCCCGCAGATCGCCGCCCACCTGGACCGGCTCGGGCTCAGGTCCGACTTCCTCGACGGGCTCCGGGTCACCACCCCCGAGACGATGGAGGTCGTACGGATGGTGCTGTCCGGCAAGGTCCAGAAGGACCTGGTCGGCCTGCTGAACGAGCACGGGCCGCACGCGGTGGGACTCAGCGGCGAGGACGGGCACACCCTCACCGCCGTCAAGCGCTACGCCCAGGTGGCCGGTGAGAGCGTCGACATCGGCCTGGTCGGGGATGTGGCGCGCGTCAACACCGCCGTCGTACGGCTGCTGCTGGAGGGCGGCCACATCCCGGTGGTCTCCTCCGTGGGCCGGGGCGAGGACGGGCAGGTCTACAACGTCAACGCGGACACGGCGGCCGGGGCGTTGGCCGCCGCGCTGGGGACACGGGTCCTCGTCGTCCTCACCGATGTGCCGGGGCTGTACGCCGACTGGCCCGCGAGCGAGCGGATCGTCGACCGCATCGGGGCGGGGGAGTTGGAGCGGGCGCTGCCGGGGCTGGCCGGCGGGATGGGGCCGAAGATGGAGGCGTGTCTGCGGGCCGTGCGGGGCGGGGTGGGGGTGGCCCGGGTGCTCGACGGCCGCACACCGCACGCCCTGCTCGACGGGCTGGTCGGCGGCGCCGGATCCGGCACGACGATCGTCCCGGACCCGACAGCCCTCGTACCGGCCGTATCGGCCGTGTCCTCCGGGTCCTCTGCGTTCTCCAGGCCCTTGGAGCCTTCTGCGTCCTCCGTGCCCTCGGCGACGGCGGCGCATCCGGTGCCCCGGTGAGCTGAGTCGCTCGTCGGTGCCCCGCCCGCTCTCCAACCCCGCCCGGGCCCGCACTGTTGGGGGGTTGTAAGCCGTGTTGG
>NZ_JBHXTO010000130.1:0-12496 GCF_042677425.1 Streptomyces sp. NPDC127119
GGCTGAAATGCTTTCAGCCCGTCCGGCGTTTGAGGACACAGTGACGGGACGGGTAGGGGCGGCGGGGGCGAGGGAAATTGCCTGTCAGTCCGAGTCGGATTCTCGTTCCGCCAAGTGGATCACGCACACCGCCACCGCGATCAACAGCGTCGGATCCGCGTCGTCGCGTACGACCTCCACGCCGTACGTCTCCCGCACCCGCAGCCAGCGGCGCGAGATCAGGGCCAGCAGTTCGCCGTCGTACTCGACGACGAACTCCCGGTCCAGGATCTTGCCGCTGACATCCAGCTCGGTACCGTCCGCGAGCGTGACGCGATAGTGGTTGCGCAGCAGCGACAGCCGCTTGCGCCGGATGGTCGCCAGCGGCTCGCCGTCCCGCTCGACGACCATCGTGTCCCGCAGCGCGAGCATCTTCTTGTGGATGTCGATCAGCACGCGCCCCTGCCGGTCCTTCAGCTCGAAGGTGTCCCGCAGTCGCATCGCCTTGCCGTCGACGAGGAAGGCCTTGCGGCCCTGCTCGTCCTCGATCCAGTAGTCGTCACCGAAGCCCAGGAGCCGGTCGCGTACGAGGAATCTCATGTTCATAGCGCTTCCCCGGCAGAGGGGCCGAAACGCCGGCGGTAGGCCGTCGGGCTGAGTCCCGTCTCGCGGCGCAGCCGTACGCGCAGGTTGGCGGCGGTGCCGAGGCCGCTGCGGTGGGCCACGACGTCGAGGCGTTCCTCGCCGCCTTCGATGAGCCGGCAGGCCAGTGCCACGCGCTCGCCGGTCAGCCAGGCCAGCGGGGTCGTACCGAGCTGGGCGCGGAAACGGCGGTGCAGCGTGGCCGGGCTGACCGCCGCGTGCGCCGCGAGGTCCGGAACCGTGAGGGGCTCACCGATCCGTTCCGCCGCCCAGGCGAGCAGCGGCGCCAGGGATTCGTCCGGGACGTCGGGGAGCGGTCGTTCGATGAACTGCCGCTGTCCGCCGTCGCGGTGGGCGGCGAAGACCAGGCGCCGGGACACGGCGTTCGCGATCTCGGCGCCGTGGTCGCGCCGGACGATGTACAGCCCGAGGTCGAGGGCCGCCGCGCTGCCCGCCGCCGTCAGCACGTCTCCCTCGTCCACGAACAGGACGTCCGGCTCCAGGAGGACCTTCGGGTGCAGTTCCCGGAAGAGGTCGGCCCAGCGCCAGTGGGTGGTGGCCCGGCGCCCGTCCAGGATTCCGGCTTCGGCGAGCGCGAAACTCCCCGTGCACAGGCTCACGACGCGGGCGCCCCGCGCGTGGGTGCGCCGGACGGCGTCGAGGACGGCTTCCCCGCGCGGTACGACGTTGTCGGGGCGGCCGGGGACGACGAGGGTGTCCGCGCTGTCCACCGCTTCGAGCCCGGGTACGCCGCTCAGCGTGAAGAAGCCGTGGTTCATCCGGATGCCGGGGGTGGGCGTGCACAGCGTCAGCTCGTACAGGGGGGCCTGGAGGCCGAGTTCGGGGCGGGGCAGCCCGAACAGCTCGGTCGCGACCCCGACCTCGAAGGGGTTGGTGCCCTCGTCGACGATCACGGCCACGCGGTGCGAGGATCCATGCGGCATGTGCGATTTCTAGCACTCGCCCGAGCCGTGCGCCATCGTCGACGATGACCGGTATGAGCGCACTCACGGAACCTGTTGCCCTGTCCGCCGCCCTGGCCTCGTTCACCGAGCGGTGGAGTCCTCGTATCGTCACCGCCGTCAACGACTACGACGTCCGCGTCGCCAAGGTCGACGGTGAACACCTCTGGCACGTTCACGACCACACCGACGAGTTCTTCCTGGTCCTGGACGGCGAACTCCACATCGCGCTGCGCGAGGCGGCCGGCGAGCGCACGGTCGTCCTGCCCAAGGGCAGTGTCTTCACGGTCCCGCGCGGCACGGAGCACAAGCCGTACGCGCCCGTACCGACCGAGATCCTCCTCCTCGAACCGACCGGAACGTCCACGGTCGGGGACCGCCACGACGAGGTGCCGGCCCATGTGGACGCGACGACGGGCCACGCACTGAACTGAGCCGTCACCGACGCTTCACCGCCGCGAGCAGGGCGTTGAGGGCGGTGGGGGTGGTGGATATCTCCAGGCAGTCCTTGTCCTCACCGCTTCCGGAGAACGACGGCTTCTGCCAGGGGAGGTCGGGAGACATAGGGCGCCTTCTGGAGTTCCTGGGTGATACGTCGGACGACGGTGAGGGCGAGGGCGGAGCGGGAGCCGATCGGCCCACCGCTCCGACCCGGACGCACCGCGGCGACCTGAGTCACCTCGGTCGACGCGAAGTCGCCTCAGGTGACGGACATCAGGTGACGCGTATCAGGTGGCGCGTACGCCGGTCAGCCGCCGTAACCGTCGCTGTAGCCGCTGTGGTTGTGATGACGCTGGTCGTCGATCACCGTCGTGGTCGGCGGCGCCATCACGGCCCGCCGGCGCCTGGCGATGCTGCTGAAGGTCGCCACACCGATCAGGCCGACGATCATGAAGATGACGCCGACCAGGTCGAGGTTGACCCCCTGCATGTCCCAGTCGGTCGCGAAGGTGAGGATCGCCCCTGCGGCGATCAGAATGATGCATCCGCCCAGGCCCATGGATGTCGCCTCCTGTTGCGCACGGTCTCGTGCCGGGCCCGGAGACCGTACGGCCCCGGGCCCAGTGCGGGTACCCGGAGGCGGCCCCTCCATGCAGCGGCGGACGACTCGCGGTCAAGCGGCCCGTGGGCCGATTCGCCGACCGGACCAGCCAGTTGGGGAATCCGCTAGCCCTCCAGGAACGCCACCAGCGCGTTCGCCAGGAGGAACGGGTCGTCCGCGCCGCACAGTTCGCGGGCGCTGTGCATCGACAGGATGGCCACGCCGATGTCGACCGTCTTGATGCCGTGGCGGGCCGCGGTGATGGGCCCGATCGTCGTGCCGCAGGGCATGGAGTTGTTGGAGACGAAGGTCTGGAAGGGCACTCCGGCCTTGTCGCAGGCGGTGGCGAAGACCGCGCGGCCCGAACCGTCCGTGGCGTAGCGGTTGTTGACGTTCACCTTGAGGATCGGGCCCTTGCCCGCGCGCGGGTGGTGCGTCGGGTCGTGCCGCTCCGCGTAGTTCGGGTGCACGGCGTGGCCCGTGTCGGAGGAGAGACAGACGGAGCCCGCGAAGGCGCGCGCCCGGTCCTCGTACGAGCCGCCGCGCGCGAAGACCGAACGTTCCAGCACGCCGCCGAGCAGCGGCCCGTCCGCGCCCGTGTCGGACTGCGAGCCGTTCTCCTCGTGGTCGAACGCCGCGAGGACCGGGATGTACGGCAGGGCCTCCTCGGAGGTGGCCACGGCCGCCAGCGCCGTCGTACCGGCGTGCACGGACAGCAGGTTGTCCATGCGCGGGCCCGCGACGAGGTCCTTGTCGCGGCCCAGGTAGGCGGGGGGTTCGATCGAGTGGACCATCAGGTCCCAGCCGATGGTCTCGCCCTCGGGGATGCCGGCCTCCTGCTCCAGGAAGCGGATCAGATCGCCGTCGTGCACGTCGTCGCCGAGGCCCCAGACGGGCTGCAGATGCCGCTGCTTGTCGAGCTTGAGGCCCTCGGCGGTGACGGAACGGTCCAGGTGGATGGCGAGCTGCGGCACCCGCAGCAGCGCGCGGTCGACGTTCACGAGCCGTGTCGAACCGTCCCGCAGCGACAGCCGTCCGGCCAGTCCGAGGTCGCGGTCCAGCCAGGAGTTGAGCAGCGGACCGCCGTAGACCTCGACCGCGATCTGTCTCCAGCCGTGCCCGCCGTTGTCGGGGCGCGGCTTCACCCGCAGGTTGGGGGAGTCGGTGTGCGCCCCGACGATGCGGAAGGGGGTGTGCGGCTCGGCGCCCTCCGGCACGTACCAGGCCACGATCGCGCCGCCGCGCAGCACGTACTTCCCGCCGGTGGTCCCGTCCCACGCGTCGGTCTCCGCGACCTGGCGGAAGCCGGCCTTCTCCAACCGCTCGGCGGCGTTCGCCACCGCGTGGTACGGGGACGGGCTCGCCGCCAGGAAGGACATGAGGTCGTCGGTGTGTCCGCGGTCGAAGCGGGGGGGTGTGCGCATGGGTTCACCTTAACGACGGACGAGGGCCCGCTCCCGGGGATGGGAACGGGCCCTCCGGTGGGGAAGGGGTGGGGGTTCGCTGTCGGGTGCGGGCCGGTGGGGGGCGGCCGCGCAGTTCCCCGCGCCCCTGGAGAAGGGAGGCGGGGGCTGCGCCCCGCCTCCCTTCTCCAGCCTGTCCGGCGTTTGAGGACGAGCGCGTTCAGCGCGATGCGGGGGTCCGGGGGCGGCAGCCCCGAGGTGGGTCCCGGTCAGAACGCGGACTCGTCCAGGTCCATCAGGTCCAGCTCCACCGCCTCGGCGAGCTTGCGCGCGCCCGTGACGCCCGGCAGGACGTTCGCGGCGAAGAAGGTGGCCGCCGCGATCTTCCCGGTGTAGAACGCCCGGTCCTTCGCCGAGGCCGTCTCCAGCTTCTCGGCGGCGACGGCCGCGCCCTTCAGGAGCAGGTAGCCGACGACGACGTCACCGGAGGCCATCAGCAGGCGGGTGGTGTTCAGCCCGACCTTGTAGATGTTCTTGACGTCCTGCTCGGTCGCCGCGAGGTCCGTGAGCATCAGGCCGACGATGGCCTCCAGCTCGACGGCCGCCTTGGCGAGGTGCTCACGCGCGCCGGACAGCTCCTCGCCGCCGGTGCCGAGCGCCAGGAACTTCTTGATGTCCTCGGCGAGCGAGTTCAGCGCCGCGCCCTGGTTGCGGACGATCTTCCGGAAGAAGAAGTCCTGGCCCTGGATCGCGGTCGTGCCCTCGTACAGCGTGTCGATCTTCGCGTCGCGGATGTACTGCTCGATCGGGTACTCCTGGAGGAACCCGGAGCCGCCGAAGGTCTGCAGCGACTGGGCGAGCTGCTCGTAGCCCTTCTCGGAGCCGTAGCCCTTCACGATCGGCAGGAGCAGGTCGTTGAGCGCTTCGAGGGCGCCGGCGTCCTCGCCCTCGGCCTCCTTGACCTGGATCTCGTCCTGGATCGCGGCGGTGTGCAGCACCAGCGCGCGCATGCCCTCCGCGTACGCCTTCTGCGTCATCAGCGAGCGGCGCACGTCCGGGTGGTGCGTGATGGTGACCTTGGGCGCGGTCTTGTCCATGAACTGCGCGAGGTCGGGGCCCTGGACGCGCTCCTTGGCGTACTCCAGCGCGTTCAGGTAGCCCGTGGAGAGCGTGGAGATCGCCTTCGTGCCGACCATCATGCGGGCGAACTCGATGATGCGGAACATCTGGCGGATGCCGTCGTGCTTGTCGCCGATGAGCCAGCCCTTGGCGGGGTGGCGGTCGCCGAACGTCATCTCGCAGGTGTTGGAGGCCTTGAGGCCCATCTTGTGCTCGACGTTCGTGGCGTACACGCCGTTGCGCGCGCCCAGCTCGCCGGTCTCGAAGTCGAACTCGAACTTCGGTACGAGGAAGAGGGACAGGCCCTTGGTGCCGGGTCCGGCGCCCTCCGGCCGGGCGAGGACGTAGTGGAGGATGTTCTCCTCCATGTCGTGCTCACCGGACGTGATGAAGCGCTTGACGCCCTCGATGTGCCAGGAGCCGTCCTCCTGCTGGACCGCCTTGGTGCGGCCGGCGCCGACGTCCGAGCCGGCGTCCGGCTCGGTGAGCACCATGGTGGAGCCCCAGTGCTTGTCGACGGCGATCTTCGCGATGTGCTTCTGTACCTCGTTGCCCTCTTCGAAGAGGATGCCCGCGAAGGCGGGGCCCGAGCAGTACATCCAGACCGCGGGGTTCGCGCCGAGGATCAGTTCCGCGTACGCCCAGATCAGGGAGCGGGGCGCGGTGGTGCCGCCGATCTCCTCGGGCAGGCCCAGCCGCCAGTACTCGGCGTCCATGAACGCCTTGTAGGACTTCTTGAAGGACGCCGGGACGGGCGCCGTGTTGGTCTCCGGGTCGAAGACCGGGGGGTTGCGGTCGGCGTCCGCGAAGGACTCCGCCAGCTCGTTCTCGGAGAGGCGGGTCAGTTCTTCGAGGATGCTCTTGGCGGTCTCGGTGTCCATCTCCGCGAACGGGCCGGTGCCGTACAGCTTGTCGCGCCCGAGCACCTCGAAGAGGTTGAACTCGATGTCGCGGAGATTCGACTTGTAGTGCCCCATGGCGACGGCTCCGTTAAGGGATCGGGGAGGTGGTGATTCCTCGTACCTGGTTCGGGCTACGTGGTGCGAGTCTGGTGCGCATCTGGTTCACGTACCAACTAGTAGCTACGATGATGCTACCCGTCGGTAATAAGAAGCAACCCCTGTTTGCCCAAGTGTGAGCAGGGTCTACATTCGGCTGCGACCCGACGGGCCCGCCACCTGTTCGAGGAAATCCGCCAGTGACGACCTTGGGCCCGCGTACCGTCGGTACTCTTGCCCCCATGTACGGCTACGACCAGAACGTGGGACCGGGGCAGCAGCAGTACGCGCAGCCCCAGCCGCCGCCGCAGCAGCAGATGCCCGGTGGGGTCGGCGGGGTCGGCGGGTACGGCCAGCAGCCGCCGCTCTACCCGGAGCCGTCGCCGCCGTCGCTCGCGGACGCGGTGCGCGCGTTCACCACGGGGTCGCTGACCCCCGAGGACTTCCAGCAGGTCTTCGCCACGTCCAAGGTCTACTGCCCGCGCGGCGACAATCCCGGCTTCCTGGCGCTGCACAACACGCAGCAGCCCGTCATCCCGATGTTCACCTCGCTCAAGGAGCTGCGCCGGTACGCCGGCAAGGAGTCCAAGTACTTCGTGATCACCGGAGCCGAGGTGATCGACCTGCTTCCCACCGGCTACGGCTTCGTCCTGGACATGGAGGGCGAGCACCGCATCGTCTTCGACGCGAAGGCGGTCGAGCAGATGGTGGACTTCGCGATGCGCCGCATGTACGGCTGACGCTCCGCGGGCGCGGGCGGGCCCGGGGCGGCTCGGGTGCGTGGTGAGCCGCGCCCCGGTGGGGGTGGGGGCTGCGGAGCGTGCGGGTCCGCGGGTGCGTCGTGGTCGCTCGCGCAGTTCCCCGCGCCCCCAAAGGCAGAAGCAGAGGCGCAGCCCCGCTTTTGAGGGGCGCGGGGAACTGCGCGAACGGCCCCCACCGGCCCGCAGTCGACCACGCACCCGGCATCACCCCTGGCACCACCCCTGACGCTCGGAGGGAATTCCCTCCGAGCGTTCCGTGTTCCTGGTGGCAAGAAGTTCTACATTCAACTAAACTCCGAGCACAAGGAGGTACCGACATGCCTGCAGTGACCGTCGAGAACCCGCTGACCCTGCCCCGTGTGGCGGCATCGGCAGAGGCCGTCGCCCGTCCCGTGCTCACCGTGACCACCGCACCGAGCGGTTTCGAGGGTGAGGGCTTCCCGGTTCGGCGCGCGTTCGCCGGGATCAACTACCGCCATCTGGACCCGTTCATCATGATGGACCAGATGGGTGAGGTGGAGTACGCGCCGGGAGAGCCGAAGGGCACCCCCTGGCACCCCCACCGCGGCTTCGAGACCGTGACCTACATCATCGACGGCGTCTTCGACCACCAGGACTCCAACGGTGGCGGCGGCACGATCACCAACGGTGACACCCAGTGGATGACGGCGGGCTCGGGCCTGCTGCACATCGAGGCCCCGCCGGAGTCGCTCGTCGTGTCGGGCGGCCTCTTCCACGGGCTCCAGCTGTGGGTGAACCTGCCGGCCAAGGACAAGATGATGGCGCCGCGCTACCAGGACATCCGCGGTGGCTCGGTCCAGCTCCTCAGCACCGCCGACGGCGGCGCGCTCCTGCGGGTCATCGCCGGTGAGCTGGACGGTCACGAGGGTCCGGGCATCACGCACACGCCGATCACCATGGTCCACGCGACCGTGGCGCCCGGCGCCGAACTGACCCTCCCGTGGCGCGAGGACTTCAACGCCCTCGCGTACGTGATGGCCGGCCGCGGCAGTGTCGGAGCCGAGCGTCGTCCGGTCCACACGGGCCAGACGACCGTCTTCGGCGAGGGTTCCTCCCTCACCGTCCGCGCGGACGAGAAGCAGGACGCGAACACTCCGGACCTGGAGGTCGTCATCCTGGGCGGCCGGCCGATCCGTGAGCCGATGGCCCACTACGGCCCGTTCGTGATGAACACCCGTGACGAGCTCCAGCAGGCCTTCGAGGACTTCCAGAAGGGCCGCCTGGGCACGGTTCCGGCCGTGCACGGCATGTCGGAGGGCGGGCTCTAGGGCTCACCGAGCGGCGTAGAACGAGAGGGGCCCCGTCCGGTTCGCGGACGGGGCCCCTCTCGTCATGCGCCGCCCGTCTCCACGCCGGTTCCGGCCCCGGTCCCCTCCTCGTACAGCTCGAACCAGATGCTCTTGCCCTCGCCCCGCGGGTCGACGCCCCACGCGTCGGCGAGCAGTTCGGTGAGGACCAGGCCCCGGCCTGACGACGCCAGCTCGCCCGGGTGGCGCCGGTGGGGGAGGTCGTCGCTGCCGTCCGTCACCTGGATGCGTATCCGGCGGGTGCCCGCCGCGCCCGTCATCTCGGCGACGAGCAGCGCGTCCGCGTCCGTGTGGACGAGTACGTTCGTGACCATCTCGGAGACCAGCAGGACCGCCGAGTGGACCTGGTCGACGGAGGGCCAGTCGTGCAGGAACTCCCGCAGCTGCTGCCGCGCCAGCGCGACCTTCTGCGGCTCGGCCTGCGCGACGGTCAGCATGGTGCGCCGTACGGTCGGGCGCACGGTCGTCGTGGTGTCCGGATCGCAGCCCTCCTCCCCCGCCCGGCACAGCAGCAGCACCGCGATGTCGTCCTCGCGGCGGTCCGCCAGCGGGCCCGTCGTGTGATGCGAGGACGGCCCGTGCACGGCCCTGACCAGCGCGTCGGCGAGCGCCTCCATGTCACCGTCGTGGCTCTCCAGGATCTTGCGGATCCTGAGCCAGCCGGTCTCCAGGTCGTGGCCGCCGGTCTCGATCAGCCCGTCCGTGCAGATCAGCATCGTCTCGCCGGGCTCCAGCACGAGCCGCGTCGTCGGATAGTCGGCGTCCGGGTCGATGCCGAGCGGCAGCCCGCCCGCGGTGGGCCGGGTCAGCACGGTCCCGTCCGCCATGCGTATCGCCGGGTCCGGATGCCCGGCCCTGGCTATCTCCAGCACGCCGCTCTCCGGGTCCACCTCCACGTACAGACAGGTCGCGAAGCGCAGGTCCGCGATCTCGTCGTCGGAGGTGATCCCGTACAGGAAGCGTGAGGCGCGGGAGAGGACCGCGTCCGGGCGGTGCCCCTCCGAGGCGTACGCGCGCAGCGCGATCCGGAGCTGGCCCATCAGTCCCGCCGCGCGTACGTCGTGGCCCTGGACGTCGCCGATGACCAGCGCGAATCGGCCGCCCCCGGGGCTGGTCCGCGAGGTGCCGCCGGGCAGCGGGATCATGTCGTACCAGTCGCCGCCCACCTGGAGCCCGCCGCCCGTGGGTACGTACCGGGCGGCGACGCTCATGCCGGGGATCTTCGGTCCCAGGGTGGGCAGCATCGAACGCTGGAGGCCGTCGGTGAGCTCCCGCTCGGACTCGGCGACCCCGGCCCGTGAGAGGGCCTGCGCCAGCATCCGCGCCACCGTCGTCAGCACGGACCGCTCGTCGGGCGTGAAGGTGACCGGATACGTGAAGGCCGCCATCCACGCGCCCATCGTGCGCCCCGCCACCGTGAGCGGCAGAAACGCCCAGGACTCCCGGCCGAAGCCCTCGGCGAGCGGCCAGGCGGCCGGGAAACGGCCGCGGTAGTCGTCCGGTGAGGACAGATAGACCGCGCGACCGGTGCGGACGACCTCCGCGGCCGGATAGTCCGTCTCCAGCGGCATGTGCGAGAACGGCTCCTCGTCGCCCGGCTGCTGCCCGAAGTGGCCGATGACGGTGAGCCGGTCGGCCTCCGCGCCGAAGACCGCGAGCCCGTCCGGAGAGAAACCGGGCATCGACAGACCGGCCGCGACCCGCAGCACCTCCTCCGTGTTCCGCGCCTCGGCCAGCGCACGTCCCGCGTCCAGCAGGAACGCCTCGCGCGAGCGCCGCCAGTCACCCGTCACGGGCGAACGCGCCGCAGCGCCCGGCGGCGGCTCGGTGACCTCCTGGAGGGTGCCGATCAGCTGGTACGCCCCGGTGTTCGGGTCGATCGAGGGCTTCGAACGGCTGCGTACGGTACGGAGTACGCGGCCCTGGTCGTCCATGACCCGCAGGCGCAGCTCGGCGAGCGTTCCCTCGGCCGCGGCGAGCTGGACGACGCCGTTGACCTCGTTCCAGTCGACGGGGTGGAAACGGGCCCGTATCCCTGCCTCTGTCAGCACGGTCGGTTGTGCGAGCAGGCCGAGAAGCCGGGAGGCCTCGGCGTCGAGAGTGACCTTCCCGGCGGCGTCGTCCCACCTCCACAGGCCGGTGGCGAGGGTGACGAGGACATCCCCCACGGACGGAAGGGGATCACCTGTGCGCATTGACCCACTGTATGAACAGGTGAACGAAGGGTGCCACTGCGGCCCTGCGAACTATTGCGGACGGCGATCACGGGGCGGCCGGTACGCTTGCACGTGTTTCACGTGAAACATGTCCCCGACCGCGAAGACTGGATGAACGACGATGCATCGGTACAGGTCCCACACCTGCGGCGAGCTCCGCGCCTCTGACGTCGGCAGCGACGTCCGGCTGAGCGGCTGGCTGCACAATCGGCGCGACCTGGGCGGCATCCTCTTCATCGATCTGCGCGACCACTACGGCATCACGCAGCTCGTCGCCCGCCCCGGCACCCCCGCGTACGAGGCTCTCGACAAGGTCTCCAAGGAGTCCACGGTCCGGGTCGACGGCAAGGTCGTCTCCCGCGGCGCGGAGAACGTGAACGCGGAGCTGCCGACCGGTGAGATCGAGGTCGAGGTGAGCGAGGTCGAGCTGCTCGGCGCCGCCGCCCCGCTGCCCTTCACGATCAACACCGAGGACGGGGTGAACGAGGAGCGGCGCCTGGAGTACCGCTTCCTCGACCTGCGCCGCGAGCGCATGCACCGCAACATCCTGCTGCGCACGTCGGTCATCTCCGCCATCCGGCACAAGATGACGACGCTGGGCTTCAACGAGATGGCGACGCCGATCCTCAGCGCCACCTCCCCCGAGGGCGCGCGTGACTTCGTCGTCCCGTCCCGTCTGAACCCGGGCCGCTTCTACGCCCTGCCCCAGGCCCCGCAGCAGTTCAAGCAGCTGCTGATGATCTCGGGCTTCGACCGGTACTTCCAGATCGCGCCCTGTTTCCGCGACGAGGACGCCCGCGCCGACCGTTCGCCGGGCGAGTTCTACCAGCTCGACGTGGAGATGTCCTTCGTCGAACAGGAGGACGTCTTCCAGCCGATCGAGAAGCTCATGACCGAGCTGTTCCAGGAGTTCGGCAACGGCCGGAACGTCACCTCCCCCTTCCCGCGGATCCCGTTCCGCGAGTCGATGCTGAAGTACGGCTCCGACAAGCCGGACCTGCGGGCCCAGCTGGAGCTCGTCGACATCACCGACATCTTCGAGGGCTCGGAGTTCAAGGCCTTCGCGGGCAAGCACGTACGGGCCCTGCCGGTGCCGGACGTGGCCGCGCAGTCCCGCAAGTTCTTCGACCAGCTCGGTGACTACGCGGTCTCGCAGGGCGCGAAGGGCCTCGCCTGGGTGCGGGTGGCCGAGGACGGCTCGCTGACGGGCCCGATCGCCAAGTTCCTGACCGAGGAGAACGTCGCCGAGCTGACGAAGCGCCTGTCGCTCGCCGCCGGCCACGCCGTGTTCTTCGGCGCGGGCGACTTCGACGAGGTCTCCAAGATCATGGGCGCGGTGCGCGTCGAGACCGCCAAGCGCGCCGGGCACTTCGAAGAGGGCGTCTTCCGCTTCTGCTGGATCGTCGACTTCCCGATGTACGAGAAGGACGAGGAGAGCGGGAAGATCGACTTCTCGCACAACCCGTTCTCGATGCCGCAGGGCGGTCTGGAGGCCCTGGAGACCCAGGACCCGCTGGACATCCTGGGCTGGCAGTACGACATCGTCTGCAACGGTGTCGAGCTGTCCTCCGGCGCCATCCGGAACCACGAGCCGGAGATCATGCTCAAGGCCTTCGAGATCGCGGGCTACGACCGGGACACCGTCGAGGAGCAGTTCGCGGGCATGCTGCGCGCGTTCCGCTTCGGCGCCCCTCCGCACGGGGGCATCGCCCCGGGCGTCGACCGCATCGTCATGCTCCTCGCCGACGAGCCGAACATCCGGGAGACCATCGCGTTCCCGCTGAACGGCAACGCGCAGGACCTGATGATGGGTGCGCCCACCGAGCTGGACGAGACGCGGCTGCGTGAGCTGCACCTCTCGGTACGCAAGCCGGTGAACCCGGCGAAGTAGGGCCTGTCCGTAGGGCCAGGCCGACCGACGTCACGCATGTGTGGGGCGGTGGCCCCCCCGCGCGCGGGGGGCCCCCCCCCCCGCCCCGGACCCCCCCGGGCCCGCCGCCCGGGCCGGGGGGGGGGGAAAAAACTCCCCCGCAGGCGCGGGGGGCG
>NZ_JBHXTO010000130.1:12506-26317 GCF_042677425.1 Streptomyces sp. NPDC127119
CTTTTTGTTTCTCACCCCCCCGCGCGCGGCCGGCCCGGCCCCCCCCCCGCGGGGGGGGGGGGGGGGGCCCCCCCCGGGGCCGGGGGCCCCCCCCGCCCCACGGCCGTTCACCGCCCGGGGCCGGCCGGCTCGTCCGTGTCGGGGAAAGATCCGTCCCGGAAGGGCTCGTCGTCCGGAAGGGGCGGGAGCCGTAGGTCGGCCGGGGCCGGGCCCTGGTCGTGGCTCCGGGCGTAGCGGTGCATGCGCACCTCCAGGTTCATACGCCGGGACTCCTTGCCGAGCCGGCGCTTCTCGCGACGCCCGGCCTCGTCGTCGTCCAGCTCGTGGTACCGGCGACGGGTCTCCCAGAAGGCGCGCTCCTGGGCGGCTGCCGCCTCTCCGGGTGTGAGGGCGGCGGGGCCCCCACGACTGCCGTCGGGTTCGGCCCACTCGTCCGACTCGTATGACTCGTCTGCCATGAGGCACACAGTGGCATGGCATGGACCGCCGAGGACGACGAGTGACCCTGCACAGCGACTGTGCCGACGCCGCGCGCGACTGTTCCCGGCCAAAGCGCCGCCGATCGCGAACGGGCCGCCGACGACCTGCTCACCCCGCTCGCCGACGCGCTGGGCCGGGTGGATCGGGCGGCCTCGGTCCGTGACATGTCGAGGCGGGCGGCCGAGACGCGCGGCAGCCGTTGAGCCGCGGCCGTCGGTGCGCCGTCGGTGAGACTTGGCCGTCGAGCGCTGTCGAGTCTCGGTCGCGGTCTCGGTCGCGGCCGATCGATTCGCGCCACGTTTCGCAGGCGAACGGTAATCCACAGTCCGCGCCCACGTTGTTGACAGCCTTCTTACCTAACTTCCTCGCTCATGACGGGAAACATGACAGGAAGCCAGTCGGCCCAAGGGCCGAAACACAAGCGGAATGTGACGCGGCGCAAGGTGGTCGTGGCAGGTGGCGCGGCGGTCGCCGCAGTGGGCGTGGGCGGCACGATCGCCGCGACCGCGAACGCCGGCCAGACGGCCGCGAGCGCGCAGGGCGCGTCGGCGAGCGCGACCTCGACGGCCGCGGAGGGCTGCTACAAGCTCACCTCGGAGACCACCGAGGGGCCGTACTACATCGATGCCGACAAGCTCCGGCAGGACATCACCGAGGACAGAGAGGGCATTGCGATGACCCTCCGCCTCAAGGTGATCGACAACGAGACCTGCAAGCCCATCAAGAACGCCGCGGTGGACATCTGGCACTGTGACGCGCTGGGTCTCTACTCCGGTTACGAGGACTCCTCCGGCGGTGGTGGCGGCACGCCTCCCACCGGGGCGCCCACCGACGTGCCCACCGACACACCGACGGGCACACCGACCGGTCCCCCGCCCGGCGGTGGCGGCGGCCACCAGGATCCCACCGACGACAAGCGCTACCTGCGCGGCACGTGGAAGACGGACAAGCAGGGGTTCGTCACCTTCAAGACGGTCTTCCCCGGCTGGTACCGGGGCCGTTGCGTCCACATCCACACCAAGGTGCATGTCGGCGGCACCTGGACGGACGCCGGCTACGAGGGCGGGAACACCTGCCACACCGGCCAGTTCTTCTTCGACGAGGAGTCGGTGCTCGCCTCGGCGGAGGTCGAGCCGTACTCCACGTCGACGACCGAGCGCACGACGCTCACCGAGGACACGATCTACGACCAGTCCGGTACGGCCGGCGGTCTCCTGAAACTCAAGTACAAGAAGAACGCCATCGCGAAGGGCGTGCTCGGCTCCATCACGATGGGCGTCGACCCGGACGCGACGCACGAGGGCACGGACGACGCGGTGCAGCCGGGGGCGACGGCGTCGGCGACGACCTCGGACACGGCTTCGGCTTCGGCGAGTTGAGCGGGTTGAGCGTCGGCTGAGCCGGCCGCACAAGAGCGCGTACGGCGAATGGGCCCGGGACGAGGGACGTGCCGGGCCCATTGGGGTGGTCAGGGCGATCAGAGTGGCCGGGGTGATCAGGTGACCCACAGGGTGTTCGTCGAGTGGGCACAGGAGCAGGGCGTCTGATGGTGGGTGCGAGGGTGAGGGCACCCCGCGGGACACCGGCGGCGCCGGACGAGATCACCGGAGGAGAACATGGGATTCGCCGTGCTGCTCGCACTGTTGCTGATCGCCGGAGCGGTGGTCGCGAGGCGTCGCTGGAGCCGGACGCGCGGACTGTCCGCCCCGTCCGATCTGTCCGACCTGTCCGGCCTGGACGCGGAGGCCGACGCCAACCGCTGGGTGGTCCGGCTGGGGGCAGGCGTGTCGGCGCTCGACGACGTACGCACGCGGACAGAAGTGAGGGCGGACGGGATGGCGGCGCAGGCGCTGTCGGACGCCTCCGAACGGCTGCGCACGGCCCGGGCGGAACTGACCACGGCCCGTACGGCGGCCGAGTACGCCCTGGTGAAAAGGACGGCAGCCGAGGGCCTGGACCATGTCCGCAGGGCCCGTACCTCCCTCGGCCCGGACCAGGCCGACGTGGAGGCGCGGCGGAGCGAGGCGGGGCGGGTGCGGCGGAGTGCTCAGGTGTCGTAGGTGCCGTTCCAGGGCGGGCCGAAGCCGAGGCGGTCGGGGTACAGCTCGGCCCAGGGTTCGCCGTCGTCCTCGCCGGTCAGCAGACCGAACAGCACGCCGTCGCGGGTGAGTCGGAAGGGGCGTACCGCGATGTCCGTGTAACGGCGCCGAGGGAGGCTCCGGAGCAACTTCGCGAGATGAGCCTGTGCTTGGGAGAGGACCGAGTCGGGCCCCTGCGGATTGCGCTGCTGCTCGGCCCAACTGCCGGCGCACCAGATTTCCGAGTCACGGTGACGACCCTCGGTATCGAAGGTGTGGAGCACCGTGAAGAGTCGTTTGTGCTCTTCCCAGCCGTCGTCGGGGCGGTAATCCTCGGGGAAGGCGTAGGTGACCGATCCCAGGAATTGCCCCTCCGCGTAGTGACCGATGGCATCGGTGCGGTGGCGCGGCTCGTACGCGATCGGGATGACCTGGGGAACTGCCATGACGAAACCATACGGATGAATCGTGCACATGCCAGGAGCGGGGTCCCGTAACGGGCGCGCGCCCAACTGGGCGTTATGGCTTCGTTATCCGCTGAGCCAGAACCCAACACCTCGCGTATTCACTCTTGATGCTCATGACCATGATCAACCGCCGCGCGACCAAGCCGTCCCCGACCGCGAGATCCCGACGCCGTCGCAGAGGCTCCGCAGGCGGCGGAGGCAGGGGAAAGGGACCCCTGCTGTGGGGCGTGGCGGCGCTGGCGGTGTTATCGGCGGCGGCGCTGGCGGTGAATGGGGGGAGCCCGGCGGCGTCCAGCTCGGACAACTCCGCCGGCTCCACCGACGAACCGGCGGCAGCGGGCGAGGCGTCGAACCGGCCCTCACCCGAGAGCAAGCCCAGCGCGAGCCCGGCAGACTCACCAAACGAGGAATCCCCGGACTCGGTCTCCTCCCCCTCCCCATCCCTCTCCTCCTCGTCCTCCCCTTCGATCCCCGCGTCGGGGCCCGGGACGTTCACCACGGCCGGTGGCGGGAGCGGAACCGTGGGAAAGGGCGCCCGCACGCTGCGCTACAAGGTCGTCGTCGAGAAGGGCCTCGCGCAGTCAGCGGCGGAAGTGGCGGGTCAGGTGGAGGACGTACTGGCAGACCGACGAGGCTGGACGGCGGACGGCCGATCGGGCTTCAAGCGGGTCTCGACGGGTACGGCCGACTTCGTCGTACGCCTCGCCACACCGGGAACGGTCGACGAGATCTGCGGTCGCTACGGCCTGAACACGCGTGGCGAGGTCAACTGCAGTGTCGGCAAGGACGTGGTGGTCAACCTCAAACGCTGGCTGCTGGCGACGCCTGTCTACGCCGATGACGTGACCGCGTACCGCGCCCTCATCATCAACCACGAGGTGGGCCACTTCCTGGGCCACGACCACGTGACATGCCCCGGCCCGGGCAAACCGGCCCCGGCGATGATGCAACAGATCAAGGGAATGCGGGGCTGCACCCCGAACGTCTGGCCGTACGACGAGAAGGGGCGGTTGGTCACGGGGCCGAGGGTGCCGTGAGCGAGGCCTTCGCCCCCGTGACCTGCCCCCGCCGGGTCGGGGCGGGGGCATTGTCGGGTTCTGACGCGGCTAGTCGTCGGTGAAGATCGCGTCGGCGGAGGGGACCACGGCGGCGCGTCGCAGCCAGTGGCGCAGGCTTTCGAGGTCGACGCAGCTGGTGACGCGCTCTCGGACGGCTTCGGGGACGTCGATGCCGCGCGCCTCGAAGACGATCAGAATGTTCTGCGCCCGGCTTTCGGCTAGGACCTCGGCCCGGGCTTGGGCGCGTGCTTCTTCGGAGGCGGACGACGTGTAGAAGGCGGGGTCCTCGAACATCAGGGCTCTCCGTGCTTGTGTGAGGCGCCCAAGATGCAGGCCGGGCCATGCGTCAATACTGGGCCAGCCATGTAGTCCTCGCGACTCTGCCCCATCACGCTGGGCTAGTCGTCGGTGAAGATCGCGTCGGCGGAGGGGGCCACGGCGGCGCGTCGCACCCAGTGGCGCAGGCTTTGGGGGTCGACGCAGTTGGTGATGCGTTCCCGGACGGCCTCGGGGACGTCGATTCCGCGTGCCTCGAAGACATCCAGGAGGGCCTCGGCCCGGCTTTCCGCCCGGACCTCAGCCCGGACCTCAGCCTGGACCTCGGCCCGGACCTCCGCCCGGGCCTCCTCGCGGACCTCCGCCCGGGCCTCCTCGCGGACTTCTTCGAAGATGGGTGACTTGTAGAAAGAAAGGTCCACGGCCACGAGTGTCCTCCAAAGTGCCGCGGCGGGCAGCTTGCCCAGGCCGCGTGAGATGAATTCGATGACTGGGTTCTTGACCGTGTCCGGTTCGTCCCGCAGAACGGTGGTCACTGCTTTGAGTATCGTCCCGATCTCAGGGCCCTTTGCATGGGTGATCGCGGACAGTGTC
Source organism: Streptomyces sp. NPDC127119 (assembly GCF_042677425.1). Taxonomy (NCBI): domain Bacteria; kingdom Bacillati; phylum Actinomycetota; class Actinomycetes; order Kitasatosporales; family Streptomycetaceae; genus Streptomyces; species Streptomyces sp. NPDC127119. The sequence continues at coordinate 17,460 of NZ_JBHXTO010000130.1, forward strand.
GCGAGCGCGAGATCCTTGCGTGCCTCCGCCGCACTGGTGATCACCGGCATGTTGTGCGGCCCCGCGACCAGCGGGCGCAGGGTGAGCAACGGCCATTGGGGTGGCCCGAACTGGACCGGCTGTTCTGCCCATTTGGCCGTCGCGTGGTCCTGGCAGACGACCAGCAGCATCGGCTGCAACCGGTACTTCGCGAGCAGGTACGAGGCGTAGTACGCCCAGCTCGCCGACTTGTCCGGGTCCTTCTTGCCCTGGGCCTCGATGGCGACCAGGAGCGGTTCGTCGTCCTCCGTCTCCAGCCGCAGCAACGTGTCGACGCGGCGTTCGAGCGGGCTGGCCTCGGTGAGGTCGGTCGGCATGAGTGTGACCGAGGTGGGCGGAGCGAAGTCGACGCCGAGCACCTTGGACACCCCGGAGAAGAGGTCCGGGTGGTCCTGAAAGATGCGGTGCATCGCCTCGTGCGGCGCGCTGACCATGAGGGTTCCTGGCGGTGTGAGATATGCCGCTGGCGCATGCCAGAAGCAGGTTGCAGTGGGAGCGTAAGGCCCCAAAGCGACCTGATAACTACACAGTTGGGGATATTCACCCGCCCGAGTGAGCGTCCGCCGTCAGCGGCGCTGAAGTAGCCGACGGCGAGGGCGAACTGGATAGCGCCCCTCAGGGTCCATGCGACGGATGCGGCGCGGCTCTTCGGCGAGGAGTGGCGGTTCCGCGTACGCGAACGGGGTGGTCCGGCACCGTCGTTGTGCGGTGTCCGGCCACCCCGGCCGTCGGAGGGGGAGCGGAGTTGTTACTCCGGCGCTCCGCCGAAGCGCTCCTTGTACGTTTCCAGGTCCTCGTCCGTGATCTTGGCGAAGAGGACCGGGGGGACCGTGAAGGGGGTGCCCGCGGGGAGGGCCGTCAGGGACTTGGCCTCCTCCTGGGTGACCCAGGTCGCCGTGTCGTCGGGCAGGGCGAAGGCCGCGCGCATGGCCGCCGACGAGGACGGGATGAAGGGTTCCGAGACCACCGCGTACAGGTGGATCAGGTTCATCGCCGTGCGGAGCGTGAGCGCCGCGCCCTCCGGGTTCGTCTTGATCTCCAGCCAGGGGGCCTTCTCCTCCAGGTAGGAGTTGCCCGCCGACCACAGGGCGCGCAGCGCCGCCGCCGCCTTGCGGAACTGGAGCGCCTCCATCTGGGTCTCGTAGTCGGAGAGCAGCGAGGCGATCTCCTCGCCGAGCTTCGCCTCCGGCCCGCCCGCCTCCGCGCCCGCCGGGACCTCCTCGCCGAAGCGCTTCTTCGAGAAGGACAGGACGCGGTTGACGAAGTTGCCGAGGGTGTCGGCCAGGTCCTTGTTCACCGTCGCCGTGAAGTGCTCCCACGTGAACGACGAGTCGTCCGACTCGGGGGCGTTGGCGATGAGGAAGTAGCGCCAGTAGTCCGCGGGCAGGATGTCGAGCGCCTGGTCGGTGAAGACGCCCCGCTTCTGCGAGGTGGAGAACTTACCGCCGTAGTACGTCAGCCAGTTGAAGGCCTTGAGCTGGTCGACCTTCTTCCACGGCTCCCGTACGCCCATCTCCGTCGCGGGGAACATCACACTGTGGAAGGGGACGTTGTCCTTCGCCATGAACTCCGTGTACCGCACGTCCGACGCGCCCGCCGGCTCGTACCACCACGACTTCCAGTCCCGGTTCTCCTCCGGAGCCGCGTCCGCCCACTCCTTCGTCGCCCCGATGTACTCGATCGGCGCGTCGAACCAGACGTAGAACACCTTGCCGTCGGCGGCCAGCGTCGGCCACGTGTCGGCCGGGACCGGGACGCCCCAGTCCAGGTCACGGGTGATCGCGCGGTCGTGCAGGCCCTCGGTCAGCCACTTGCGGGCGATCGAGGACGCGAGCTGCGGCCACTCGTCCGCGACCTCGTCGATCCACGCCTCGACCTCGCCCTGCAGCTTCGACTGGAGGAGGAAGAGGTGCGTCGTCTCGCGTACTTCGAGTTCCGTCGAACCCGAGATCGCCGAGCGCGGGTTGATCAGGTCCGTGGGGTCCAGGACGCGCGTGCAGTTCTCGCACTGGTCGCCGCGCGCCTTGTCGTAACCGCAGTGCGGGCACGTGCCCTCGACGTAACGGTCCGGCAGGAAGCGGCCGTCGGCCGGCGAGTACACCTGCCGGATCGCGCGCTCCTCGATGAAGCCGTTCTCGTTCAGCCGGCGGGCGAAGTGCTGCGTCAGCTCCGCGTTCTGCGGGGAGGAGCTGCGGCCGAAGTGGTCGAAGGCGAGCGCGAAGCCGTCGTAGATCGCCTTCTGCGCGTCGTGCGCTCCGGCGCAGAATTCGGCGACCGGGAGGCCCTGCTCCTTCGCCGCCAGTTCGGCCGGGGTGCCGTGCTCGTCCGTCGCGCAGATGTAGAGGACATCGTGGCCGCGCTGGCGGAGGTACCTGGCGTACACGTCCGCCGGGAGCATGGACCCCACCATGTTGCCCAGGTGCTTGATCCCGTTGATGTACGGAAGGGCGCTGGTGATGAGGTGTCGAGCCATTGCGGGCTGCTCCCGAGTCGCTACGTGGGGTGACGTCCGGTCGAGTAGTGCTTTCGACTTTCGGCCGTCTTACGAACCTTGAAATCGTAGCCGACATGGGTGGGCCGCCCGCTCCTCGTTTTATGGGACGAGAAGGGGCGGCCCGGGTGACGCTGTGGCGTGGGGTTACGGGCGCCAGTTCGCCAGTACGCCCTCGTAGATCTCCGCGTCCGTGAGCTCGCGGGGTGTCGGGCCCGCGTGGAAGAACGCGGTGTTGTCCGACTTCAGCTTGCGGAGGTAGTCGAAGGCCTTGTTGTCCTGCTCGCCGAACGCGACGAAGGAGAAGAAGAGGCCGGGGTGGCTCTTCGCCGCCGACGTCAGGGCCTGGGTGGCCGGGGTCTTGGCGTCCGGGGCGCCGTCCGTCTGGAAGACGACCAGGCCGGGCTCCGCGGGGGTGCCCGACTTCTCGTGCAGGGCGATCACTTCCTCCACGGCCGCGTGATAGCTCGTACGGCCCATGCGGCCGAGGCCCGCGTGGAGTTCGTCGATCTTGTTGTCGTGCTCGGCGAGCGTGAGTTCGCCGGTGCCGTCCAGCTCGGTGGAGAAGAAGACGACCTGGACGTTCGCTGCCGGCGTGAGGTGGGCCGCGAGGGCGAGGGTCTGCTCGCCGAGCGCCTGCGCGGAGCCGTCCTTGTAGTACGGGCGCATCGACGAGGAGCGATCGAGGACCAGGTAGACCTTGGCGCGGGCGTCGGTGAGGTTCTGGTTCGCCAGGGCGGTGGCGGCTGCCTTGTACGCGCTGAGGAGGGCGGGGGCCTGGGCGGCGACCGCGTCCTCACCGCCGACGGGCCCGGCCGCGGCTTCGGGGGCCGCCTCGATCTCGGGGGCCGCTGCGGTCTCGGGGGCCGACGGCTTCTCGGCCTCTGCCGCGAGGGGCTCGGGTGCCTTTTCCGGTGCCGGTGTCGGCTCCGGGGTCACCTCTGCGACGGCTGCCTCGGCCTCGGCCGCCGCCTCGGAGGCCTCCTCGGCGGCTGCGGCCTCGACCTCGGGCTCCGGCTCGACGGCCGGCTCGGGCTCGGGCTCCGGGACGAGCTGGATGACCAGCTCGGGTTCGGCCACGGCCGCGGCGACGATGACGGGCTCGGGTTCGGCCACTGCCTTCGCGGGCTCCGCCTTCGCCGGCTCGGGCTCCGGCGTCACCTCGGCCGCGACGGGCTCGGGCGACGGCTCCGGCTCCGGTGCCGTCTCGATGACGGGCTCCGGCTCGGCCTCGGCCTTCGCGGGCTCGGGCACCACGACGGGCTCCGGCTCAGCCTTCGCTGCAGGCGCCGCCTCGGGCTCCGCCTCCACGACGGGCTCAGCCTTCGCTTCCGGCTCAGCCTTCGTCTCGGGCTCGGCCTCCGCGACAGGCTTCGCCTCAGCCTCAGCCACAACCTCAGCTTCAGCTTCCGCCACAGCCTCGGCGGCGGCCACAACCTCGGCCTCGGCGGCAGCCTCAGCGTCCGCCTTGGCCGCAGCCGAAGCCGTAGCCTCGGGGGCAGCCTCTGTCTTCGCCTCCGGCTCTGCCGTTGCCTTCGGCTCAGCCTGCGCCGCAGGCGGTGTCGTCTGCTTCGGGACCGTCACGTTGTCGAACGCCGCCGAGACCAGGTCGTCCACCGAGGACGCCTTCTTCTCGGGCTTGCGCTCGGCCTGACGCTCGGCCTGTCGCTCCGGCGCGGCCTCGGGCTCGCGCTCCGCGGCCGGTGCGGGGACAGAGACCTCAGGCTCGGCTGCCGCAGGCGTGGGCTCGGGAGCCGTCTCCTGCCGGGCCGCCGGCACGGTCGGCTCGGCGGCGGCAGATGCGGAAGGGACCGCGGCATCGGCAGCGTCCCCCTTGCGTGACTTTCCGAACGCATTCCGCAGGCGGGTGAGAATGCCCATGTGCGCAACCCTTCGCATGAGTTGGTTCCGTCAATCCCTGGCCAGGACGGACACGTAAGGTTAGCCGCCAGGGCCGAAGATCTTTATCAGGCCCAAACATGGACCCGGTTCCCGCACGCCTGTCGGGGTCAAAGCCCTTTTGGCAGGGCCCAGTTCACTCTCCGTTCACCTTGCGTCCGCGCTCTCGCACGCGCGTGCCCCTAGCGTCTCGCCAGACACAGACATAGGGGAGGGAACGTGCGCAACCTGCTGCCTCTGCTCGGCTCGACCGGTTCACACCCGGGCGGCCGTTCCGAGATGACCTGCCGGTACCGCTGTGGTGATGCCTGCTTCCACCCGGCGCCCAACACCAGCGCCAACGAATACGTCGGCGACGTCATCGCCGGAGCACTCAGCCGTCGTTCGATGATGCGTGCCGCCGCCGCGGTGACCGTGACCACGGCGGCCGGCGGGGCGCTCGTCGGCGCGGGCGCGGCCCCGGCCGCCGCCCAGCCCGCCGAGGGCGCGGCGGCCACCTTCGGAACCGGTTCGCACGGCGCTCACGGCTCGCACGGCTCCCAGGGTTCGAAGGGCAAGGCCGCCCGCGGTCTGCGCTTCACCCCCGTCGCGCCCAACACCACCGACGCCGTCACCGTCCCCGAGGGCTACGGCCAGAACGTGGTCATCCGCTGGGGCGAGCCCATCCTGCGCGGTGCCCCCGCCTTCGACCCGGACCGGCAGACCGCGGCGGCGCAGGCCGGCCAGTTCGGCTACAACTGCGACTTCCTCGCCCTGCTCCCGCTGCCGGGCGAGCGTGGCCGTCAGCTGCTCGTGGCGAACCACGAGTACACGGACGAAGTCCTCATGTTCAAGGGCTACGACCCCGCGAACCCGACCCGCGAGCAGGCGGAGATCGCCTGGCAGGCCCACGGTCTGGGTGTCGTCGTGGTCGAGGAGGAGCGCAGGACGGGCAAGCTCACCGCCGTGCCCCGCCACCACCTCAACCGTCGTGTCACCGCGACCACCGAGTTCAGGGTGACCGGTCCGGCCGCGGGCTCGGCCCTCCTGAAGACCTCCGCCGACCCGACCGGCAAGAAGGTCCTCGGCACGCTCAACAACTGCGCCGGCGGCGAGACCCCCTGGGGCACGACGCTGCACGGCGAGGAGAACTTCAACCAGTACTTCGCCAACGCGAGCCGCACGACCGACGCGCGTTACGGCATCGGCACCGGCGCCACCGAGCGCAAGTGGGAGCGTTTCGACAAGCGTTTCGACGTCGCCCAGGAGCCGAACGAGGTCCACCGCTTCGGCTACATCGTCGAGCTGGACCCGTACGACCCGACCTCGACGCCCCGCAAGCGGACCGCGCTCGGGCGGTTCAAGCACGAGGGCGCGACGATCCGTCTCACGGACGACGGCCGCCCGGTCGCCTACACCGGCGACGACGAGCGCTTCGACTACATGTACAAGTTCGTGGGCAGCAAGCGGATGCGCCACGGCAACAGCCGCGCCGCCCGCGAGCACAACCTGACCCTCCTCGACGAGGGCACGCTGTACGTCGCCAAGCTCACCGGCGACTCCCCGGCGATCGAGATCGACGGCACCGGCAAGCTCCCCTCCGACGGCGAGTTCGACGGCGGCGGTACGTGGATCCCGCTGGCCACCGCCACCGCGAAGGGCGCCGTCTCGCACGTCCCCGGCATGACCGCCGAGGAGGTGTACGTCTTCACGCGCCTCGCCGGTGACAAGGTGGGCGCCACGAAGATGGACCGCCCGGAGGACATCCAGCCCTCCCCGCACACCGGCAAGGTGTACGTCGCCCTGACGAACAACACCAACCGCGGTGTCGGCTCCAACGCCAAGGCCGACGAGGCCAACCCGCGCAACGCCAACAAGCACGGGCACGTCCTGGAGCTGACCGAGCGCCGCAACCGCGCCGACGCCACCAGCTTCGGCTGGTCGCTGTTCCTGGTCGCGGGCGACCCGAAGGACCCGGCGACGTACTTCGCGGGCTACCCGAAGGACAAGGTCAGCCAGATCTCCTGCCCGGACAACGTGGCCTTCGACCCGCACGGCAACCTGTGGATCTCCACCGACGGCGCCCAGCTCGGCTCCCACGACGGCCTGTTCGGCGTGGCGACCAAGGGCGACCGGCGCGGTGAGCTGAAGCAGTTCCTGACCGTGCCGAAGGGCGCCGAGACCTGCGGCCCGCTCGTCCAGGACCGCCGCGTCCTCGTGGCGGTCCAGCACCCGGGCGAGATCACGGGCGCGACCGTCGAGAACCCGGCGAGCGTCTGGCCCGACGGCCCCGGCAAGATCGTCCGCCCGTCGGTGGTCTCGGTCTGGCGCAAGGACGGCGAGGACATCGGCGTTTGATGTGCCCATGGGCAGGGGCGCCTTCTGGAAAGAGGGCGCCCCTGCCTCTCGTCTTTTGCCTTCAGGGCGGCGGGGAACTGCTTGCTTGGAAGGGCACGGGCAACCGCCGGCTTTCAGGGGCGCGGGGAACTGCGCGACCAGCCCCCACCGGCCCGCACCCGACGCACGACCGTCACCCCGCCCCCCGGGACCGTCGCTACACCCCCACCAGATCCAGCCACTCCCCATAGCCGGGGGCGTCCCGCGCAACCTCCGCGTACGCCTCCCACAGTTCGGGGAACACAAGGTCCAACTCCCCCTCCGTACGCGCCGCGAGCACCAGCCGGACCCCCAGCGGATCCCCCTGGATCCGCCGCACCGCCATCTCCGGCCGCGGCTGGCACGTCGGCTGGCACACCGTGACGACCTCGCCGGTCGCGACCAGCGAGGCGGCCGTGTGGTAGTCCCCGTGCAGCACCCGCGGCCGCAGCCCGGCCGCCCGCAGCATGCGGTGCACGGCGTCCCACTCGCCGTCGACCGTCGGATCGATCATCCACCGGTCCCCGGCCAGGTCGGTGAGCCGGACCTCCGTCCGCGCGGCGGCCGGATGGTCGGCCGGCAGCGAGACGAACTGCGGCTCGCGGTCGACCAGGACGCGCAGCGCCAGCCCGTCCGGGATGCGCAGCGGGCTGCCCTCCACCTCGTGCACGAAGGCCACGTCGAGCCGCCCGGCGGCGAGCATGCGCAGCAGGGCGTTCGGGGAGACGTCCATCTGCAGGACCGGTTCGCGCTGGCGGGCACGCAGCCGGCGCAGCCAGCCCGCGAGGGCGCGGCTCGCGGTGGAGCCGATACGGAGCTGGGGCCCGTCGGCGTCCGTCGCGGCGGCCCGTGCCTCCGCGACCAGCGACCGCATTTCGGCCACGAGCGGGCGGGCGCGGCCCAGGACGACCAGGCCGAGCGGGGTCGGGCGGCAGCCGGTGCGTTCGCGGAGGAAGAGGGGGCCGCCGAGCTCCTGCTCGATGCGTTTGAGCTGGGTGCTCAACGAGGGCTGGGCCACGCCGAGCTGCCGGGCGGCCCGGTGCAGGCTGCCGGTGTCGGCTATGGCGCACAGTGCGCGGAGGTGCCTGACCTCAAGGTCCATGCCGCCGGAGCCTAAAACGGAAGTACAGCTTTCACCAGACGCACAAACCCCATCCAAATCAGGTGAGTCGGGCGATCGGTTTCGTACGGATAGCAGTGTCCTATCGCCTGTTGGCATCATCACAGCCGCCTCACAGACGCCGAAACTCCTCGGTGACGACTTCACCCCCCACGCAAGGAGTCATCGATGCGACTGTCCACACCCATGCTCTCCGCCGCGCTCGGTCTCGGCCTCACGGCGGCGGCGCTCGGTACGGTCCCGGCCTCGGCGGCCCAGGCGCCGGAGCCGGCGTCCACCACCTCCGTCGCCTCCCTGGCGGGCGCGGGCTACAGCGGTTCCGGCGAAGAGGCGAAGGCCAACGAGGCCTTCTTCGAAGCCGTGCTGAAGTCCGTGGCCGAGAAGCGCGCCGCGAACCCGACGTCCGCCGCCGCCGTCACCGTGGTCTACAACGCCTCGGCGGCGCCGTCCTTCGCCACCCAGATAGCCCGCAGCACGTCGATCTGGAACAGCTCCGTCTCGAACGTCAAGCTCCAGGCCGGCAGCAGCGGCGCGAGCTTCACGTACCGCGAGGGCAACGACTCGCGCGGTTCGTACGCGTCCACGGACGGGCACGGCAGAGGGTACATATTCCTCGACTACGCGCAGAACCAGCAGTACGACTCCACGCGCGTCACCGCCCACGAGACCGGGCACGTGCTCGGACTCCCCGACCACTACTCCGGTCCGTGCAGTGAGCTGATGTCGGGCGGCGGACCGGGTACGTCCTGCACGAACTCGATCCCCAACAGCGCGGAGCGCTCCCGCGTGAACCAGCTGTGGGCCAACGGGCTCGCCAAGGCCCTGGCGAAGGTCAACCAGGACTGAGCCGGCAGTACTGATCCTGCGTCGGGGGGGGGGGGTGTGGGGGCCGCCCCCCCCCCACCCAGGGGCCCCCCGGGGCCCCCCCGGAGTTAAAAACAACCCCCCCCCACC